>NZ_JBHXQO010000004.1:39843-157570 GCF_042717135.1 Streptomyces sp. NPDC058620 | reverse complement strand
GCGCAAGTCCGAAGTAACAAGCCCCCGTTGTGTAGCGGCCTAGCACGCTGCCCTCTCACGGCAGTAGCGCCGGTTCGAATCCGGTCGGGGGTACAGATCCTTCTCGCGAGAACATCTGGGTCGCACCCACGTTCTTGATGCAGGATCGCTAGGGCCCCCGTTGTGTAGCGGCCTAGCACGCTGCCCTCTCACGGCAGTAGCGCCGGTTCGAATCCGGTCGGGGGTACTTGTAACACCATGGGCTATGGTGTAATTGGCAACACTACGGTTTCTGGTACCGTCATTCTAGGTTCGAGTCCTGGTAGCCCAGCGCAAGTCCGAAGTAACAAGCCCCCGTTGTGTAGCGGCCTAGCACGCTGCCCTCTCACGGCAGTAGCGCCGGTTCGAATCCGGTCGGGGGTACAACAGCTCGACAGCAAAAGGCCCTTCACCCCGGTGGAGGGCCTTTTGCCGTGTCGGCCGCCATCGGCTCAGAGGCCGTGGCCGTAGGGCCGATTCCTGGCTCTGGGCCAGCCGTCGCAGCGACATCAGCAGCGGCTCGTAGAGCACGGCCGAGGCGACCGCGTTCTCCACCCGCTCCGCCTCCGTGGCACAGCTCTCCATGACGTCGAAGTCGTGGACGGCGGCGCGCTCCATGAAGCGGGCCTGCTGGGTCGGATACTCGATGTCGCACGGGTATCCCAGCCGGGCGAGCGTCGCCATGGAGGCGACCAGGGAGCGCTACACGGGGGAGAGTTCGCCCAGTTCCCGGGCCGTCGCCCAGCCCAGTTCACCGAGCTGCCGGTCGAGGGGCGAGGCCGCCGTGCGGCGGATCGTCTCGCACACCGCTCGTCCACGGAACGGAAGGACTGAACGGGGCCGCCACGGCGCTGGGGCGGCCTTCCGGATGAGACGGATGGGACGGGTGTACGTCAGCCCGTGCGGCGCAGCGCCTCGCTCAGCCGCGCGGCCGAGTCGATGACGGCCTGGGCGTGCATCCGGCCCGGGTGACGGGTCAGGCGCTCGATGGGTCCGGAGACCGATACGGCGGCGACCACCCGGTTCGAGGGCCCCCGCACCGGCGCCGAGACCGAGGCGACGCCCGGTTCCCGCTCGCCGATCGACTGGGCCCAGCCCCGTCGGCGTACGCCGGAGAGTGCCGTCGCCGTGAACCGGGCACCCTGGAGGCCGCGGTGCAGACGCTCCGGCTCCTCCCAGGCCATGAGGATCTGCGCGGAGGAGCCGGCCTTCATGGTGAGCGTGGAGCCCACCGGCACGGTGTCCCGCAGTCCGGACAGCCGTTCCGCCGCTGCCACGCAGATCCGCATGTCGCCCTGCCTGCGGTAGAGCTGCGCGCTCTCGCCGGTGATGTCGCGCAGATGCGTGAGCACCGGTCCCGCTGTCGCGAGGAGACGGTCCTCACCGGCCGCGGCCGCGAGTTCCGACAGCCGGGGGCCGAGAATGAACCGGCCCTGCATGTCCCTCGCCACCATGCGGTGGTGTTCCAGTGCCACGGCCAGCCGATGAGCCGTGGGTCGTGCGAGCCCGGTCGCCGCGACCAGCCCGGCGAGGGTGGCCGGACCGGACTCCAGGGCGCTCAATACCAGAGCTGCCTTGTCGAGAACGCCGACGCCGCTAGAGTTGTCCATACGACGATACTCGCGTCTCACTCTGTGAAACGCAAGTTCAATTTCCGGCGGAAGTTGCGAACCTGTACGGGCGGCCACACAACGGCCCGTAGCCACTGCCCCGCACGGGGGTCCGGACGGTGGCGCACCGAATCTCTAGTTGGGCCGGCGAAGACGCCGGCCGGAGGGAAAGCGATGGGTAGGACACTCGCGGAGAAGGTCTGGGACGACCACGTCGTCCGGCGCGCGGAGGGCGAGCCCGACCTTCTCTTCATCGATCTGCACCTGCTGCACGAGGTGACCAGCCCGCAGGCGTTCGACGGCCTCCGGCAGGCCGGACGCCCGGTGCGGCGTCTCGACCTCACCATCGCCACCGAGGACCACAACACCCCGACCCTCGACATCGACAAGCCGATCGCCGACCCGGTCTCCCGCGCGCAGCTGGAGACCCTGCGCAAGAACTGCGCGGACTTCGGCGTCCGGCTGCACCCGCTGGGCGACGTCGAGCAGGGCGTCGTGCACGTGGTCGGCCCCCAGCTCGGGCTGACACAGCCCGGCACCACCGTGGTCTGCGGCGACTCCCACACCTCCACCCATGGCGCGTTCGGCGCGCTGGCCTTCGGTATCGGCACCAGCCAGGTCGAGCACGTTCTGGCCACCCAGACGCTCCCGCTGGCCCGCCCGAAGACCATGGCGATCACCGTCGAGGGCGAACTGCCCGACAACGTCACGGCCAAGGACCTGATCCTGGCGATCATCGCCCGGATCGGCACCGGCGGCGGCCAGGGCTACATCCTCGAATACCGCGGCTCCGCCATCGAGAAGCTCTCGATGGAGGCCCGGATGACCATCTGCAACATGTCGATCGAGGCCGGCGCCCGCGCGGGCATGATCGCCCCGGACGGTACGACGTTCGACTACCTCCAGGGCCGCGATCACGCCCCCGTGGGCGAGGAGTGGGACGCGGCCGTCGCGTACTGGAAGACCCTGCGCACCGACGACGACGCCGTCTTCGACGCCGAGGTCGTCATCGACGCCGCCGAACTGGCGCCGTTCGTCACCTGGGGCACCAACCCCGGCCAGGGCGCGCCCCTGTCGGCCAACGTCCCCGACCCTGCTTCGTACGAGGACGCCTCGGAGCGGCACGCCGCCGAAAGGGCCCTGGAGTACATGGGGTTGACCGCTGGGCAGCCGCTGCGGGACATCAACGTCGACACCGTCTTCGTAGGTTCCTGCACCAACGGCCGCATCGAGGACCTCCGCAACGCGGCCTCGATCCTGGACGGCCGCAAAGTCGCCGACGGCGTACGGATGCTGGTCGTCCCGGGCTCCGTGCGCGTCGCCCTCCAGGCCGTCGAGGAGGGCCTGGACAAGGTCTTCACCGCCGCCGGCGCCGAATGGCGGCACGCGGGCTGTTCGATGTGCCTCGGCATGAACCCCGACCAGCTGGCTCCCGGCGAGCGCTCGGCGTCCACCTCGAACCGCAACTTCGAGGGCCGGCAGGGCAAGGGCGGCCGTACGCACCTGGTCTCCCCGCAGGTCGCCGCGGCCACCGCGGTACTGGGCCATCTGGCCTCGCCCGCCGATCTGTCCGATGCCCTCACGTCCGCCGGAGTCCGATAGCCATGGAAGCATTCACCGCACACACCGGCCGGGCCGTCCCGCTGCGCCGCAGCAACGTCGACACCGACCAGATCATCCCCGCCCACTGGCTGAAGAAGGTCACCAGGGACGGCTTCGAGGACGGGCTCTTCGAGGCGTGGCGCAAGGACGAGAACTTCGTCCTCAACCGCCCGGAGCGGGCAGGCGCCTCGGTCCTGGTGGCGGGTCCCGACTTCGGCACCGGCTCCTCGCGCGAGCACGCCGTCTGGGCTCTGCAGAACTTCGGCTTCAAGACCGTCATCTCCTCCCGGTTCGCCGACATCTTCCGCGGCAACTCGCTGAAGAACGGTCTGTTGACCGTCGTACTCGACCAGAAGGTCGTGGACGCGCTGTGGGAGCTGACGGAGGCCGACCCAACGGCCGAAATCACCGTGGACTTGGAGAAGCGCCAGGTCCTCGCGGAGGGCATCACGGCCGACTTCGAGCTCGACGAGAACGCCCGCTGGCGGCTCCTGAACGGCCTCGACGACATCAGCCTCACCCTTCAGAACGAAGCGGACATTGCGACTTATGAGGCGGCAAGGCCGACTCACAAGCCGCGTACAATTGAGGTCTGAGCAGCGCTTTTCCAGGACTGCGCCCCCTGCCTTCCGGCAGGGGGCGCAGTCGCTTGTTGAGACCCCGTCGGGCGACAACTCGCCCCAGATGGCACAATCGGTGCATGGAACGCGACAGCCAACTCAAGCTCTATGGCCAAGTCGCCGACCGATTGAAGGAAGCGCACGCAACAGTGCGCGCACTGCAAGTCCCGGAGGGCGTACGGATGGCGCTGTCCCGGAAGCTGCTGGTCATCACGGCCGCGGCGAAGCACGATCTCCCAGATGCGGCTAGGCGTCTGGACCGGTTGATGAAGGACCTCGATGAGGGCCGATTCCCCGAAGGTGACTGACTCTGCGGAACTGCGCAGCGGTCGACTTCGTTGCGGCACTAGGGTGATTAGCCCGTTTCGTGTTTGATTTGCGGTATATATCTGCCTAACGTGCGAAAAAGCTTGAACACTTTCGTTCTGGCAATGTCTCCGAAGGGGAAGACGTGAACAAGGCGCAGCTCGTAGAAGCGATTGCCGACAAGGTCGGCGGCCGCCAGCAGGCCGCAGACGCTGTCGATGTGGTACTCGACGCGATCGTCCGCGCAGTTGTCGCAGGGGACCGTGTCTCGGTCACCGGCTTCGGCTCGTTCGAGAAGGTCGACCGCCCCGCCCGGTACGCCCGCAACCCGCAGACGGGTGAGCGCGTACGGGTCAAGAAGACGTCCGTGCCCCGTTTCCGTGCGGGACAGGGCTTCAAGGACCTGGTGAGCGGCTCGAAGAAGCTCCCCAAGAACGACGTGGCCGTGAAGAAGGCGCCCAAGGGCAGCCTCTCGGGCGGTTCTTCCACCCGTACGACGGCGAAGGCCGCCGCCAAGAAGGCGACCGCCAAGAAGGCCGTGGCCACGAAGAAGGCCACCGCCAAGAAGGCCGTGCCGGCAGCGAAGAAGACCACCGCCACCGCCAAGAAGGCCACGCCGACGGCGAAGAAGGCCACCGCGACCGCCAAGAAGGCCGCCACCGCCAAGCAGGCGGCCGCTCCGGCGAAGAAGGCGACCCCGGCGAAGAAGACCGCCGTCGCCAGCAAGACCGCGCCCGCCAAGAAGACCACGGCGAAGAAGGCGCCCGCGAAGAAGACCACGGCGCGCAAGACCACGGCCAAGAAGGCCACTGCACGCAAGAAGTGAGAACGGGCAACGCTCGTTCCTCTCACACGCGCCGGGCCGGGCTCCCCCTGGGGAGCCCGGCCCGCGGGCTTTGATCAGAACGTCTGCAGCGTCACCAGGCTGATCCGCGGCGAGGCTCCCTCACCGCTCACCTCGATGCGCACGCGCTGCCCCGGACGCAGCAGCCGCAGGCCGCCCGCGTCGAAGGCCGGGGCGTCGAAGTCCATCGGGGTGCCGTCGTCGAGAAGCACACTGCCGGTGCGGGTCTCGGAGTCGTACGTATACGCGGTCGCCTGCATGAACGGCAGCCTATCGGTCCCTCGCGGGACCGGCCGAGGCGCGCAGTCCCGCGGTGTGCGGGCCGACCCCGAGGGCCAGCGCCACCCGCAGATCCTCACCGGTATCCACGTCCCGGCGGACCGAGTCGAGCCCGGACAACGTAATTTCCGCCGCTCCCGAAGCCAGATGCCGGGCCCTCGAAGGGCCGCCGAAAGCCGGACGCAATTCCACACCGGGTGATGCCGACAGAAATGTCGTACCGATTCTCGCGGCATCCGTAACAAATGCACGGGGAAATGTGGCGGAATAATCGAGCGCCCGCGCCAATTCCTCGGGGCGCAGTGCGGGAAGATCCGCATTGAGTGCGGCCACCGCCGCACCTGCCCGTCGCGTACGCACCGCACGCGCTCCGTGCGCCAGCGCCGCGTTGAGCCCGGCCGCCGGTGAGTCCGCCACGATGCGTGCCCCCAGCGCCGAAAGAGCCGCCCCGGCCACCGGATCGTCCGTGACGACCAACACATCCCGCACCGCCGGGCACGCCAGTGCCGCGGCCACCGTGTCCTGGGCGAACGCCAGGGCCAGGCGCGGTCTGAGCAGTCCCCCCGCCGTCCGCCCCAGCCTGCTCTTGGCCCGCGCGAGCGGCTTCAGCGGGACGACCAGGGACCAGGACCCGGTCAGGTCGGTGTTCGTGGCCATCTCCCCCTCCGTACGCATTGCGACTTATTCTCGCCTGCCGGTCCGACAACCCGGAGGTCCGGTCCGGAAGGCGGGGCGTACGGTGTTCTCGACACAGCAGGGGTCTGGGGCGAGACTTGACCGTCAGTAGCCAGGCAGCAGGTCAGGTCTTAGAGGAAGGTGTCCGAGTGTCCCGCCGCAGAATCGGCTTCTGGTACCGCCTGGCGGCGGTCATCGCAAAGCCGCCATTGGTGGTCCTGTTCAAGCGCGACTGGCGGGGAATGGAACACATTCCGGCCGAGGGTGGATTCATCACCGCGGTCAACCACAACTCGTACCTGGACCCCCTTTCGTACGGGCATTTCCAGTACAACACCGGCCGGGTGCCGCGGCTGCTCGCGAAGGCGGGACTGTTCAGTACCCCCTTCGTCGGAATGATGCTGCGAGGCACCGGCCAGATCCCCGTGTACCGCGAGACGAGCAATGCGCTGGACGCTTTCCGGGCCGCCGTCGACGCGATCGAGCGGGGCGAATGCGTCGCCTTCTACCCCGAGGGCACGCTCACTCGCGACCCCGATATGTGGCCGATGGCCGGCAAGACCGGCGCCGCCCGGGTCGCGCTGCTGACCAGGGCGCCCGTCATCCCCGTCGCCCAGTGGGGCGCCAACCTCGCGATGCCGCCGTACGCCAGGCAGAACAAGTTCAGCTTCTTCCCCCGCAAGACCCTCCAGGTGCGGGCCGGTCCGCCGGTCGACCTCGACCGGTTCTACGACCTGGAGCCCACGCCCGACGTGCTGCGCGAGGCGACCGAGGTCATCATGGCCGCGATCACCGCACAGCTGGAGGTCGTACGGGGCCGGAAGGCACCCGCCGAGCTCTACGATCACCGCAAGGCCCGCGCTGAGCAACGGCGCAAGGCAGAGGGAAAGGGACTCACGTGACGCACCCCGCGAAGGCCGCCGTCTTCGGAACCGGCTCATGGGGTACGGCCTTCGGCATGATCCTCGCCGACGCAGGCTGCGACGTGACCCTCTGGGGCCGCCGCGCGGAGGTCGCCGAGGCCATCAACACGACCCGTACCAACCCGGACTATCTGCCGGGTATCGAACTCCCCGCCTCGGTCCGCGCCACCACCGACGCCGCCGAGGCCCTGCGCGGCGCCGACTTCGCCGTCCTGGCCGTGCCCTCCCAGACCCTGCGCGCGAACCTCGCCGCCTGGGCCCCGCACCTGGAACCCGGCACGGTGCTCGTCTCGCTGATGAAGGGCGTCGAACTCGGCACCGCCAAGCGGATGAGCGAGGTCATCGCCGATGTCACCGGCGTCACCGCGGACCGCATCGCCGTCATCACGGGACCCAACCTCGCCAAGGAGATCGCCGAGCGCCGTCCCGCCGCCGCCGTCGTCGCCTGCCAGGACGAATCGGTGGCCCAGCGCCTCCAGGCCGCCTGCCACACCCCGTACTTCCGCCCGTACACCAACACCGACGTGGTCGGCTGCGAACTCGGCGGCGCCGTCAAGAACGTCATCGGCCTGGCCGTCGGCATCGCCGACGGCATGGGCCTCGGCGACAACGCCAAGGGCTCCCTCATCACCCGCGGCCTCGCCGAGACCACCCGCCTGGGCCTGGCCATGGGAGCCGACCCGCTCACCTTCTCCGGACTCGCCGGCCTCGGCGACCTGGTGGCGACCTGCTCCTCCCCGCTCTCGCGCAACCACACCTTCGGCACCAACCTCGGCCGCGGGATGACGCTCCAGGAGGCGATCGCCGCCACCAGGCAGACCGCCGAGGGCGTCAAGTCCTGTGAGTCGGTGCTCGATCTGGCGCGCCGGCACGGAGTCGACATGCCCCTCACCGAAACCGTCGTCGGCATCGTGCACGAAGGCAAGCCGCCGGTCGTCGCGCTCAAGGAGCTGATGGCGCGCAGCGCCAAGCCCGAGCGGCACTGATCCCTTCCCCACGCGCCGCTCGCACCGGCACCCCGGCGGCGTACGGCGCTCCGGCACGCCCCGTGCCTGCACTCCTCGGCCCGGGGCGTGCAGGGTACGCTCATCGCGATATGAGCAGCGAGAACCTCCCCCAGAGCCCTGAGAGCCCCGAGAGCCCTGCGCAGGGCCGTAAGCCGCGGGTGGCCGTCGTGTTCGGCGGCCGCAGCTCCGAACACGGCATCTCGGTCGTCACGGCCGGCGCCGTACTGAACGCCATCGACCGGACCAAGTACGACGTCCTGCCGATCGGCATCACCACGGACGGCCGCTGGGCGCTCACCGCCGACGATCCCGGACGCATGGCCATCGCGGACCGCAAGGTGCCGAACGTGGCCCAGCTCGCGGAGTCCGACGAAGGCGGTGTCGTGCTCTCCGTCGACCCCGGCAGCCGCGAAGTCGTCTACACCGAACCGGGCGCCGTCCCCAAGGCGCTCGGCGAGGTCGACGTCGTCTTCCCGATGCTGCACGGCCCCTACGGTGAGGACGGCACGCTCCAGGGGCTCCTGGAGCTCTCCGGAGTGCCCTACGTGGGCGCCGGCGTCCTGGCCTCCGCCGTCGGTCAGGACAAGGAGTACATGAAGCGGGTGTTCACCTCCTTCGGGCTGCCCGTCGGCCCGTACGAGGTGGTGCGCCCCCGCGAGTGGGACAACGACCGTCCCACCGCCCGCAAGCGCATCGTGGACTTCGCCGGCGAACACGGCTTCCCGCTCTTCGTCAAGCCCGCCCGCGGCGGTTCCTCGATGGGTATCACCAAGGTCGACGACCTCTCGGGCCTCGACGAGGCGATCGAGGAGGCCCGCCGCCACGACCCCAAGTTCCTTGTGGAGTCGCTGCTGCGGGGCCGCGAGATCGAGTGCGGTGTGCTGGAGTTCGAGGACGGTCCGCGCGCCAGCGTGCCCGCCGAGATCCCCCCGGTCACCGCGCACGACTTCTACGACTTCGAGGCCAAGTACATCGACTCGGCGGCCGGGCTCGTGCCCGCTCCGCTCACCGAGGAGCAGACGGCGGAGGTCCAGCGGCTCGCCGTCGCCGCCTTCGAGGCCGCCTCATGCGAGGGCCTCGTGCGCGCCGACTTCTTCCTCACCGACGAGGGCGACTTCGTCATCAACGAGATCAACACGATGCCGGGCTTCACGCCGATCTCCATGTACCCGCGGATGTGGCAGGAGAGCGGAGTGGACTACCAGGAACTGGTGGACCGGCTGATCCAGGCCGCACTGAACAGGCCCACGGGCCTGCGCTGACGTTCCGCCGCGCCCGTCGGGAAGACCCCGGGGCCTACAGGCTCTTCGGGACCGTCTTCCCGACGGAATCGGCGAACTCGGCGAGCGGCGTGATGTCGTGGGCGAACTCCTTCGGGAGCGTCACCTCCACATACGCCTTGCGGTACGTGGTCGTGAACCGCGGACCGGCGCCCTCCCGCTGCTCCAGCAGCCAGTTGACGCCGTCCGCGTCGACCGCGTCCGACTGGGCGTCCTCCATCTTCGAGGGTCGCGGTACGCCGCAGCGCAGTACGATCGCCCCGTCTCCCCATCCGGCCGTGAGGTCGGAAGCCGGCTCGGGATCACTCCGGTCCATTCCGGCGACGGTCTCCGGCAGCTCCTCGTGCAGCGCCTCGCAGTACGCTGCGGCCTCCGATGACGGCGTGGGAACCGTGATCGATGCCTGCGCGTCGCTGGAGGAGCAGCCCGCCGCGGCCATGACGAGCACGGCAGCGGAGGGTGCGAGGAACAGCGAACGGGGGAGCCTGCGGCCGGAATACGTCACCGGCCCAGCCTAGACGGGGGTCAGAGGTGGACGACCGGGCAGGTCAGTGTTCGCGTGATGCCGTCCACCTGCTGGACCTTGGCCACCACCAGGCGGCCGAGTGCGTCGACGGTGTCGGCCTGTGCGCGCACGATCACGTCGTAGGGGCCTGTGACGTCCTCAGCCTGAATGACTCCCGGGATCTTCGCGATGGTCTCGGCGACTGTCGACGCCTTGCCCACCTCTGTCTGAATAAGGATGTACGCCTGTACCACGGAACCTCCAGGGCGGCCACGAGGATCATGTGGGGGAAAGGGACGCCACGGTATCGCGTCGCCGCGGGCCGCGGGGAGACCTGCGGGCCGGATGACGCCCACAGCGTGGCGTACGTAAGACAGAAGTTGACGTATCTCTTGACGGTACCGACAGCAGTGACGGCACGCGACCGCAAGCCCACCGGTGCAGACGGGGGACGGACATGCCAGTACGTCCCGGGGCAGAGTGCCCCCGGCGGCCGACGGCCCACGGCCGGGACCTCGGTCCGCTGAAGCAGCCCGGACAGGTGTCCGGTGCGATAAATGAGAGGTGAGACTCGGTGAAGGGAACCGTGGGCGAGTTGGGGGAGTTCGGGCTCATCAGAGAGCTCACTTCCCGGCTCACCACCACTCCGGCGGTACGGCTGGGACCCGGCGACGACGCCGCGGTCGTAGCCGCTCCCGACCGCAGGGTCGTGGCCAGCAGCGACATCATGTTGGAGGGGCGGCACTTCCGCCGTGACTGGTCGACGGCGTACGACGTCGGCCGCAAGGCCGCCGCGCAGAACCTCGCCGACATCGCAGCCATGGGCGCCGTGCCCACCGCGCTGCTGCTCGGCCTGGTCGTGCCCGCCGAACTCCCGGTCACCTGGGCGGGCGAGCTGATGGACGGCATCCGGGACGAGTGCCAGGTCGCGGGCGCCGCCGTGGTCGGCGGGGACGTCGTCCGCGGCGACACCATCACCATCGCGATCACCGCACTCGGCGATCTGCGCAACCACGAGCCCGTCACCCGGGCCGGCGCCAGGCCAGGCGACGTCGTCGCCGTCACCGGCTGGCTCGGCTGGTCCGCGGCCGGTTTCGCGGTGCTCTCCCGGGGCTTCCGTTCACCGCGCGCCTTCGTCGAGGCGCACCGGCGCCCCGAACCGCCGTACCACGCGGGCCCCGCGGCCGCAGGTCTCGGCGCCACCGCCATGACGGACGTCAGCGACGGACTCGTGGCGGACCTCGGGCACATCGCCGAGTCCAGCAAGGTCCGCATCGACCTGCGCTCCGGGCTCATCGACATCCCCTCGCAGATGTCCGACATCGGTCAGGCCGTCGGCGTCGACCCGTTGCAGTGGGTACTGACCGGGGGAGAGGACCACGCGATCGTGGCGACCTTCCCGCCGGACGTGAAGCTCCCGGCCCGCTGGAAGGTGATCGGCGAGGTACTCAACCCCTCGGCGCTGCCCCAGGTGACGGTCGACGGCGCACCGTGGACCAGCAAGGGCGGCTGGGACCATTTCGGGGACATCGAGGACGCCCAGTAGATTGCCGCGTATGCCCATACGCACCGCTGTACCGCCTCGTGTCCTCACCGTCGCCGGGTCCGATTCCGGCGGCGGTGCGGGCATCCAGGCCGATCTGAAGACGATGCTCGCCCTCGGTGTGCACGGCATGAGCGTGCTGACGGCCGTGACCGCGCAGAACTCCCTGGGGGTCCAGGGAGCCTGGGAGCTTCCGGTGGAAGCCGTACGCGCCCAGTACCGCAGCGTCGTCGACGACATCGGGGTCCAGGCCGTCAAGACCGGCATGCTTTCCTCGACCGCCCTCGTCGAGACGGTCGCCGCACTCCTCGCGGACACGGACGCACCCGTCGTCGTCGACCCGGTCGGCGTCTCCAAGCACGGCGATCCGCTGCTGGCCGCCGAGGCACTGCATTCCGTACAGACGAAGCTGCTGCCCGTCGCCACCGTGGCCACCCCGAACCTGGACGAGGTGGCGCAGCTCACCGGCATCACCGTCACCGACGAGCCCGGCATGCGCAGGGCCGCCGCCGGGATGCTGGCCCACGGGCCGCGCTGGGTGGTGATCAAGGGCGGTCATCTGCCGGGTGAGGCCGTGGACCTGCTCACGGACGGCGACGAGGAGCACTGGTTGCGTGCACCCCGGCACGACAACCGGCACACGCACGGCACCGGCTGCACCCTCGCCTCCGCCATCGCGTCCGGTCTGGCCCGGGGCGAGGACGTACCGACGGCCGTCCGGGCCGCGAAGGACTACGTCACCGGGGCGATCGCGGCAGGCTTCCCGCTCGGCGGCGGGATCGGCCCCGTCGACCACGGCTGGCTGACCCGCACCGCGCACTGACCCGCACCGCGCACCGACCCCGTCGCGCAGGGCCCCGCAGGGTCCCTGGGCACAGCAAAAGGCCGGTCCACCGAGATGGACCGGCCTTTTGGGCAACCGGTAAGGCTGCGCTACGACGAGACGTCAGCGCGCGACCTTGCCGGCCTTGATGCACGAGGTGCAGACGTTGAGCCGCTTCGGCGTCCGCCCGACCACGGCACGCACGCGCTGGATGTTGGGATTCCAGCGACGAGACGTACGGCGGTGCGAGTGCGAAATGCTGTTGCCGAAGCTCGGCCCCTTGCCGCAAACGTCGCAGTTGGCAGCCACGGGTCACTCCAAAGACTTCAGATGCACTTACAGTGAATTCCGGCGCGCCGGAATCATTTGACTGAAGTGGCGGTACCGGAGGGATTGACCCGACTCTCATCGGGCAACCGAAGCAGCATACAACGGCTGCGTCGGAGATACGAAACTACCATGTCTCACCCGGTCGCCGGCCCCGCCCCTGTCCCCGCCCGAGCCACGGCCCGGGGGCTACTCTGCGGTGCAACCCGCCGCCTACGGCCGCTTCAAGGAGGACCATCAGGTGCCGCAGCTCCCCGACGATCTGGACGCCGTCGCGGTGCGCACCTGGTGCTCACTGGCGCTGGAGGCCCTGGGCCGGGAGCGCGAGGAGATCGACGCGATCAACGTGTATCCCGTCGCCGACGGGGACACCGGCACCAACCTCTATCTGACCGTGGAATCCGCGGCGGCGGCCGTGGAAGCGGTCTTCGCCGCCCATGAGACCGGTTCCTCCGTGGCGGACCGCGCCGATGCCGTACGGGCGATGGCGCACGGGGCGCTGATCGGCGCCCGGGGGAACTCCGGCACCATCCTGGCGCAGTTGCTGCGGGGCATGGCCGGGGTGCTCGCCGAAGGCGGTGACGCCAACCACCTGCGAGCGGCTCTCACCAGGGCCGCGGCGGCGGCTCGGCAGGCCGTCGCCCACCCCGTCGAAGGCACCGTACTGACCGTGGCCACCGCGGCGGCCGAGGCGGCGGAACGCGCGGCCGGGGGCCTCGTGGCCGTGGTGGGAGCGGCGTACGAGAGTGCGCGCACCGCCCTCGCCGCCACCCCCGGCCAGCTCGCCGTCCTCGGACGCGCGGGTGTGGTGGACGCGGGCGGGCGGGGTCTGGTGGCCGTACTCGGAGCGCTGGTGGAAGCGGTCTCGGGGCAGGCACCGGAGCGGACGTCGTGGGCCGTGCCCGATGCGCTGCCCAGGCCGGCGGACGACTGCGCCCCGGCCGGTGCGGACGGGCCGGCCTTCGAGGTGATCTACCTGCTGGAGGCAGGTGACGAGGCCGTCGACCGGCTGCGGGCCCGGCTGGACGGACTCGGCGACTCACTCGTCGTGGTGGGCGGCGACGGCCTGTGGAACGTCCACGTCCATGTCGACGACGCGGGCGCGGCCGTGGAGGCCGGGGTCGAGGCCGGCCGGCCGTACCGCATCCGCATCACCCACTTCGGCGCCGACCGGGTCCACGCCCCCGCAGAGCCCGCCCAGCGCGGGGTCGTCGTCGTGGTCCCGGGCGACGGCCTCGCGGGGCTGTGCACGGAGGCGGGGGCGACCACCGTGCTCGCGCGCCCCGGAGAGCCGCCCGCCAGCGGCGAACTGGTCGACGCGATCCGCCGGGCCCACGCCCGCGAGGTGGTCCTCCTCCCCAATGACGCGACGCTGCGCCACACCGCCGGGGCCGCCGCCGAGCAGGCCCGCGCCGAAGGCGTGCGGGTCGCCCTGATCCCCACCCGCGCCGCCGTCCAGGGCCTCGCCGCGCTCGCCGTCCACGAACCGGACCGGGGCTTCGACGAGGACGTGGTGGCCATGACCGCCGCCGCCGGGGCCACCCGGTACGCCGAACTCGCCGTCGCCGAGCGGCAGTCCTGGACCATGGCGGGCGTCTGCCAGGCCGGTGACATCCTCGGCCTGATCGACGGGGACGTCGCCGTCATCGGATCCGATGTGCCCGCGACGGCCCGCACCGTCCTGGACCGGATGCTGTCGGCGGGCGGCGAACTCGTCACGCTGGTCCTCGGTGAGGACGTACCGGACGCGCTGGCCGACGCGCTGGCGGAGCACGTACGCGAGGGATATCCGGCCGTCGACACGGTCGTCTACCGTGGCGGCCACCAGGTGGCACCCCTGCTGATCGGCGTCGAGTAGGGGCACGTGGGCCCGCCACAGGGCGCCCGGCGGACATTTGTCAGTGGCGTGGTGTGCAATGGATCGCGTGTCTTCGTTCGATGAACCCCTGAAGAAGCTGCTCGGCGGAGCCACCGCGAAGGTGATGGCCGAACACCTCGACCTGCACACGGTCGGTGATCTGCTCCACCACTACCCGCGGCGGTACGAGGAGCGCGGCCAGCTCACGGCGCTGTCCGACCTCCCGCTGGACGAGCACGTGACCGTCGTCGCGCAGGTCGCCGACGCGCGGATCATGGTGTTCAACAACGGCAGGGGCAAGCGCCTCGAAGTCACCCTCACCGACGGCAGCGGCCGGCTCCAACTGGTCTTCTTCGGCCACGGAGTCCACAAGCCGCACAAGGAACTGCTGCCCGGCCGACGGGCGATGTTCGCGGGGAAGGTCTCCGTGTTCAACCGGAAGATGCAGCTCGCGCACCCCACGTACCAACTGCTCGACGCAGCCGGCACCGACGAGGCCACCGAGGCGGTCGACGCCTTCGCCGGCAAGCTGCTGCCGATCTACCCGGCCTGCAAGCAGCTCGACTCCTGGCGGATCGCCAAGGCCGTCGACGCGGTGCTGCCCAGCGCCCAGGACGCAGTCGACCCGCTGCCGCCCGCTTTGCGCGAGGGGCGCGGCTTCGCGAAGCTGCCCGAGGCGCTGCTCAAGATCCACCGCCCGCAGACCAGGGCCGACATCGCGGACGCCAGGGACCGGCTGAAGTGGGACGAGGCATTCGTCCTCCAGGTCGCACTGGCCCGCCGGCGCTATGCCGACACCCAACTGCCCGCCGTGGCCCGCAGATCCGTACCGGACGGGCTGCTCGACGCCTTCGACGCGAAGCTGCCGTTCACCCTCACCGAGGGCCAGGAGAAGGTGTCCAGGGAGATCTTCGACGACCTGGCCACGGAGCACCCGATGCACCGCCTGCTCCAGGGCGAGGTCGGCTCGGGAAAGACCATGGTCGCCCTGCGCGCCATGCTCGGCGTCGTCGACGCGGGCGGGCAGGCCGCCATGCTCGCGCCGACCGAAGTGCTCGCCCAGCAGCATCACCGCTCCATCACCGAGATGATGGGCGAGCTCGCCGAGGGCGGCATGCTCGGCGGCTCCGACCTGGGCACCAAGGTCGTGCTCCTCACCGGGTCCATGGGCGTCCCGGCCCGTCGGCAGGCGCTGCTCGACCTGGTCACAGGCGAGGCCGGGATCGTGATCGGCACCCATGCGCTGATCGAGGACAAGGTGCAGTTCCACGACCTGGGACTCGTGGTCGTCGACGAGCAGCACCGCTTCGGGGTGGAGCAGCGCGACGCCCTGCGCTCGAAGGGCAAGCAGCCGCCCCATCTGCTGGTCATGACCGCCACCCCCATTCCGCGCACGGTCGCGATGACGGTCTTCGGCGATCTGGAGACCTCCGTACTGGACCAGCTCCCGGCGGGCCGTTCGCCGATCGCCAGCCATGTCGTCCCCGCCAAGGACAAGCCGCACTTCCTCAGCCGGGCCTGGGAACGGGTCCGCGAGGAAGTGGAGAACGGCCACCAGGCGTACGTCGTCTGCCCCCGCATCGGTGACGACGCCGACGAGGCCGCGGAGAAGAAGGGGAAGAAGGGGAAGGGCGCCAAGGGCGCCGCCCCCGAGGACGACGGCGAGAAGCGGCCCCCGCTGGCCGTGCTGGAGATCGCCGAGGAGCTGCGCAAGGGCGCGCTCGCGGGGCTCCGGATCGAGGTGCTGCACGGCAGGATGCACCCCGACGACAAGGACGACGTGATGCGCCGCTTCGCCGCGGGGCAGGTCGACGTACTGGTCGCCACGACCGTCATCGAGGTCGGTGTGAACGTCCCCAACGCCACCGCGATGGTGATCATGGACGCGGACCGTTTCGGGGTGTCCCAGCTGCACCAGTTGCGCGGCCGGGTCGGACGTGGCTCCGCGCCCGGCCTCTGCCTGCTGGTCAGCGAGGCCCATGAGGCGAGCCCCGCGCGGGCCCGGCTCTCCGCGGTCGCCGCCACCCTCGACGGCTTCGAGCTCTCCCGGATCGACCTGGAGCAGCGCCGCGAGGGCGATGTCCTCGGCCAGGCCCAGTCCGGCGTGCGTTCCTCCCTGCGGGTGCTCAGCGTCATCGACGACGAAGAGGTGATCGCCGCCGCCCGCGAGGAGGCCGTCGTCGTCGTCGCGGCCGACCCGGCGCTGGAGCATCTGCCGGAGCTGCGTACGGCGCTGGACGCGCTCCTGGACAAGGAGCGCGAGGAGTATCTCGACAAGGGGTGACCGGGGCCCGGACGGCCCGGACGCCATATCGTGGGTGCACGGCACGCGTACCGCCCTGTGTGCCACCCGCGACCCTAGGACCAGACACCCATGACCCGCGTGATCGCCGGCTCGGCCGGCGGACGCCGACTGGCCGTCCCGCCCGGCACCGGCACCCGTCCCACGTCCGACCGGGCGCGCGAGGGCCTGTTCTCCACCTGGGAAGCGCTCCTCGGCACCCTGGAGGGCATCCGCATCGCGGATCTGTACGCGGGTTCCGGTGCCGTCGGCCTCGAAGCACTCTCCCGGGGCGGCGTCCACGCCCTGCTCGTCGAGGCCGATGCCCGCGCCGTCCGCGTCGTGCGCGACAACGTCCGCACGCTCGGCCTGCCCGGCGCCGAGGTCCGCGCAGGCAAAGCCGAACAGATCGTGACAGGACCGGCGCCCGCCGAGCCCTACGACGTGGTGTTCCTGGACCCGCCGTACGCCGTCACGGACGAGGATCTTGGCGAGATGCTGGTCACACTCCGTACTCAGGGCTGGCTCACCGACGATGCGCTCGTCACCGTGGAGCGGAGCACCAGAGGCGGAGAATTCAACTGGCCCAAGGGATTCGAGCCACTGCGGGCCCGTCGCTACGGCGAGGGAACGCTTTGGTACGGTCGCGCCGCCTCTACGTGCGAAGACGCACGATGACCGGACCGGAGAGGGAGGGAATCACGTTGCGCCGCGCCGTCTGTCCGGGGTCATTCGACCCCATCACCAATGGACACCTCGACATCATTGGCCGTGCCTCGAAGCTGTACGACGTCGTACACGTCGCGGTGATGATCAACCAGTCCAAGAAGGGGCTCTTCACGGTGGAGGAGCGGATCGACCTGATCCGCGAGGTCACCGCCGACTTCGGCAACGTCGAGGTCGAGTCCTTCCACGGCCTCCTGGTCGACTTCTGCAAGCAGCGCGACATCCCGGCGATCGTGAAGGGCCTGCGGGCCGTCAGCGACTTCGACTACGAGCTCCAGATGGCCCAGATGAACAACGGCCTCTCCGGCGTCGAAACGCTCTTCGTGCCGACCAACCCCACGTACAGCTTCTTGTCGTCCTCCCTGGTCAAGGAGGTGGCGACCTGGGGCGGAGACGTCTCCCACCTGCTGCCGCCCAGGGTCCACGAGGCACTCACGGAGCGTCTCGGCCAGAAGTGAGTCGCTGACCGTCCGTCACCAGGTGTCGGACGGGAGCCGACTGGCCTTACAGTCGTCCCGTCCGTCTCCAACAGCAGCAGAGAGTGGCGAGCACACGGTGGACGTGCAGAAGAAGCTCGACGAGATCGTCGCGGCGGTAGGGAACGCCCGGTCCATGCCCATGTCGGCGTCGTGCGTGGTCAACCGCGCCGAGCTGCTCGCCATGCTCGAAGAGGTACGCGAGGCCCTGCCCGGCTCCCTCGCCCACGCCCAGGAGCTCATCGGCGGCCGTGAGCAGCTGGTCGAGCAGGCCCGCCAGGAGGCCGAGCGGATCATCGAGTCCGCCCACGCCCAGCGCGGCTCGCTGATCTCCGACACGGAGATCGCCCGCCGGTCCCAGGACGAGGCCGACCGTATCCTCTCGGAGGCCCGCAGGGACGCCGAAGAGGTCAGGGCCGAGGCCGACGAGTACGTCGACAGCAAGCTCGCCAACTTCGAGGTCGTCCTCACCAAGACCATCGGCTCCGTCGACCGGGGCCGCGAGAAGCTCCTCGGCCGTGGTCAGGGCTACGACGGCCAGGGCTACGAGGACCCCGACTTCGCCGAGGCGCCGGAACGCAGCGCCGATCCGGAGACGCTCCAGCGGCGGGCGGACGAGTACGTCGACACGAAGCTCGGCGCCTTCGAGGCCGTACTCGCCAAGACCCTGGAAGCGGTCGGCCGCGGGCGCCAGAAGCTGCACGGCCGGGTCGCCACCGACGACCTCGGGGCTCACATGGCCGCCCAGGACGCGGCGGGCAACCAGGTGCGCACCAGCGACGAGGACCACTGGGCCGGCCTGGCCGAGCTCTCCACGCCGGAGCCCGTGTCCCAGCAGTCGCACTTCCAGGCCCCGGCGCAGCCGGACTTCCCGGTCCAGACACAGCCGGACTTCCCGGTCCAGGCGCAGCCCGAGCCGCAGTACGCGCAGACGTACGCGTACCAGGACCAGCCCGTCCAGCAGGACGCCTACGGATACCAACAGCAGCCCGACCCGTACGCCGGCTACGCGCAGCAGGGCTACGACCCGAACCAGGGGCAGCCCCAGCAGCAGGAGTACAGCTGGCCGCAGCAGCCCTCCCAGCCCCCGGCGCAGCAGGGTGAGAGCGCACTGGACGAGACCAGCCTCTTCGACACGAGCATGATCGACCTGGAGCAGCTGCGCCGCTACGAACAGGGGCGCTGACCGGGCGGTCCGGACCGCCCGGGACCCGATTGGGTGCTGGGCGGTGCGTCCAGTATCCTGGCTATTCGGTCGCGCCTATGTCCGCGATCCCGGCTGCCCGCTTCTCATCCGAAGCCGGGACAGCCTTCCCCGGAGCAGCGCGATGCACATGACTCGAAAGCAGGAAAAGCCCTGAACGGCCACCTCGACCACCGCAACCCTCTCGTGTTCGATACGCGCGAGCTGGGTCGGCGTCCTGGTGCCCTCAAGCGGCTGACCCGCTCGGTGGAGGCACCCAAGGACCTGGGTATCGACGGAGTCATCGGTGTGCCGGAAGGCGCACCCCTGGCGCTCGACCTCCGCCTTGAGTCGGTCATGGAAGGGGTGCTTGTCACAGGCACCGCCCGTGCGACGGCCGAAGCGGAGTGCGTAAGGTGTCTGGAGCCGCTGAGCCGAGAGGTTTCGGCGGACTTCCAGGAGATGTTCTCGTACCCTGACGCCGATGACCGGGGCCGCAGCAGGACTGCGGAGCCGGTCGACGACGCCGAGGACGACGAGGACAGGTTCTTCCTCGAGGACGGCTTGTTCGACCTCGAGTCAGTGCTGCGTGACGCGGTGGTGCTCGCACTGCCGCTGCAGCCGGTGTGCAAGGAGACCTGTGCCGGTCTGTGTTCCGAATGCGGAATCAGGCTGGACGAGAATCCCGGCCACCACCACGATGCCGTCGATATTCGTTGGGCGGCACTGCAAGGACTCGCCGAGACCGTTCAGGACGGCGAGAAGGACAACATGGGCGGCGCCGAAGCAGGCGTCGACGAGAAGCAGGAGAAGTAGCCGTGGCTGTTCCGAAGCGGAAGATGTCGCGCAGCAACACGCGCCACCGCCGGTCGCAGTGGAAGGCTGCGGTCCCCACCCTGGTTTCGTGCGAGCGTTGCCAGGAGCCGAAGCTCCAGCACATTGCGTGCCCGAGCTGCGGCACCTACAACAAGCGCCAGGTCCTCGAGGTCTGAGCGGCTGGTGAGAGGCCCGATGTCTGAGTTGTCCAGCGCCAAGAAGCAGGCAGACAACGTCAACACAGCCTCGTCCCACACGCTTCTGGAAGGGCGGCTCGGGTATCACCTCGAGTCCGCCCTTCTGGTGCGTGCACTGACCCACCGTTCGTACGCATACGAGAACGGCGGTCTGCCCACCAACGAGCGTCTCGAATTCCTCGGGGATTCGGTGCTCGGCCTGGTGGTCACGGACACGCTGTACCGGACCCACCCCGACCTGCCCGAAGGCCAGCTGGCCAAGTTGCGGGCCGCGGTGGTCAACTCACGTGCACTTGCGGAAGTGGGCCGCGGCCTCGAACTCGGCTCCTTCATCCGGCTCGGCCGCGGTGAAGAGGGCACGGGTGGCCGGGACAAGGCTTCCATCCTCGCCGACACACTGGAAGCAGTGATCGGTGCCGTCTATCTCGACCAGGGCCTCGGCGTGGCCTCGGAGCTGGTTCACCGGCTCTTCGACCCGCTGATCGACAGGTCCTCCAACCTCGGCGCCGGCCTGGACTGGAAAACCAGCCTCCAGGAGCTCACCGCGAGCGAGAGCCTCGGAGTTCCCGAGTACCTCGTCACGGAGACCGGCCCGGATCACGAGAAGACCTTTACTGCTGCTGCTCGCGTCGGTGGTGTCTCGTACGGCACCGGCACCGGCCGTAGCAAGAAGGAAGCGGAGCAACAGGCGGCGGAGTCCGCCTGGCGCGAGATCAGCGCCGACGCTGAAGCGCGACGGGCAGCGGCCAAGGCCGCCGCCGACGCAGGGGTCGCCGTCACCCCTGACGAACCGTCGTCGCCGAACACGGACGTCGCTCCGGCCTGAACCATGAGGAAGCCCCTCGGTGCCTGGTGCACCGGGGGGTTTTCCCTGTCCCGCACCGCCCAGATCTCCCCAGGAGCGTCACCGTGCCCGAGCTGCCCGAGGTCGAAGTCGTACGGCGGGGTCTGGAGCGCTGGGTCGCCGGGCGCACCGTCGGCGCGGTGGAGGTCCTGCATCCGCGTGCGGTCCGCAGGCACCTCGCGGGCGGGCCCGACTTCGCGGCGCGGCTGCACGGAATCCGCTTCGGCACGGCCATGCGCCGCGGCAAGTACCTCTGGGTGCCGCTCGACGACATGACGTTCTCCCTCCTGGGACACCTGGGGATGAGCGGCCAGTTGCTCGTACAGCCGCAGGACGCACCCGACGAGAAGCACCTGCGGATCAGGATCGTGTTCGACGACGCCCTCGGCACCGAGCTGCGCTTCGTCGACCAGCGGACCTTCGGCGGTCTCTCGCTGCACGAGAACAGTCCGGACGGACTGCCCGACGTCATCGCGCACATCGCCCGCGACCCCCTCGACCCGGCCTTCGACGACGCGGCGTTCCACACGGCCCTGCGGCTGCGCCGCACCACGGTCAAGCGCGCACTGCTCGACCAGACGCTGATCAGCGGCGTCGGCAACATCTACGCGGACGAGTCCCTGTGGCGGTCCCGGCTGCACTACGAGCGGCCCACCGCGACGCTCACGCGCCCCGCGACGACCGCACTGCTCGGCCACGTCCGGGACGTCATGAACGAGGCACTCGCACAGGGCGGCACCAGCTTCGACAGTCTCTACGTGAACGTGAACGGCGAGTCCGGCTACTTCGACCGGTCACTGGACGCGTACGGACGAGAGGGCGAGCCGTGCCACCGCTGCGGTACGCCGATCCGCCGCCGGGCCTGGATGAACCGCTCCAGCTACTACTGCCCGCGCTGTCAGCGGCCGCCGCGCGTCCAGCTCGTGTCGTAGTGCCCACGGGCTTGGCACCACCGGGCAGGGAACGGCCCTCATCCTCACAGGACCCAGGGCGCCCAGGGTGAGAACAGCGCACTCCGTGCGGGTGGCGCGGGTCGCGGCGCGGGCCCCGGGCCCGGCGCCGACTTCTCAGAAGCCGAAGTCCTGCGTCCACCAGGGGCCGCCGGAGCCGAAGTGGACGCCGACTCCGAGCGTCTTGTAATCGCAGTTGAGAATGTTCGCCCGGTGGCCGTCGCTGTTCATCCAGCCGTCCATCACGGCCTGTGCGCCGGCCTGGCCGCGGGCGATGTTCTCGCCGCCGAGCCCCAGCACGCCCGCCTTCGCCGCACGGTCCCACGGGGTCGTCCCGTCGGGGTCGGTGTGGGCGAAGAAGCCGCGTGCGGCCATGTCCTCGCTGAAGTCCTGTGCGAGGGAGGTCAGCCCGCGGGACGCGGCGACCGGGCTGCAGCCGACCTTCGCGCGTTCCTGGTTGACGAGGGAGAGCACGGCGGCGCGGGCGGACTCGGTCGCGTCGGTGTCCGGGGCCGAGGGCTTGGGAGCCGGTGCGGCGGACGAGGTCTTCGGTGCGGCCGGGGTCTTGGCGGCCGGTGCGGTGCTCGTCTTCGTCCCGGTCTTCTTCGCGGGCGCCTTCGTCGGCTGCCTCGTCGGCTGCTTCGACTCCTTGGCGCTCTTCGAAGGGGTCGCGGCCGGCTTGCTGGGCTCGGCGGACTTCGAGGAAGCCGAGGTGGAGGGGGCCGCGGGGCGCTCACTGGAGCGGCTCGTCCCGGTGGAGGCCGAGGCGCGGTCCGTCGGCGAGGCCGTCGTACCGCCCTGCGTCAGGAGGTCGGGCGCACCGCCGGAGCGGATCTGGTCCGCCGCGGAGCCGCTGCCGCGTATGTCGAAGGAGTCACCGCCGGGCAGCAGACCGGAGGTGACGGCGACCGCACCGACGGCCATGGCCGCCGAGACGCCGAGGAGACCCGTGCGTACGGGTATCGAGGCCCGCTTCTTGCCGTGGCGTCCCATGCGCTGTGCCTTCCATGTGCTCCGGACGCCCTCGCGGCGTCACCGTGACTCTCACAAGCCTCACCCGTTCGGGTGAGACTATTGCGACCGGACTGTACGCCATGACGAAAAGGGGCGACGTGCTCCGTGAGCAATTGGCCAGTTAGCGTTCGGGTATGAACGAAGATGCACGACTCGTTGTTTGGGTACGCGGCCGAGTACAGCAAGTAGGGTTCCGCTGGTTCACCAGGGCAAACGCTTTGGAGATCGGTGGTCTCCGCGGCTTCGCACTCAATCTCGATGACGGCAGGGTGCAGGTGGTGGCCGAGGGACCACGTGAGAATTGCCACCGGCTGCTGGACTGGTTGCGGTCCGACGACACACCCGGCCACGTGGATGGCGTGACTGAGATCTGGGACACCCCGCGCGGTGGATACGACGGATTCGCAATCCGCTGAACGGGAGTCGGGGATCAGGCCCCGTTCCGCTCCGTATTCGAGGTGCGGCGAGGCGTGACCGGAGTCCCTCTCAGGGCGGCGCACCCGAAATGACCTGCGAATTGACGCGTCGGCCGGTGATGGTTGCCAAGAGCGGGCCGACATGCCAGGCTGCGGCGGTAACGAAGATCCTCCCGTCCGCCTGGGCCCCGCAGGAGAGTCGCGCCGCATGATCCACAGGCCGCGCACCCCCGGGACGCCCGCCTCTGCAGGGTGTGATCGTGTTGACCGTCAAACTTTTTGGTGAGACGCTGAAAACCCCGCGCACCTTAGCTGTTGGCAGAGCTGTTTGGCAGCAGAACCGCAGTGGTGACAGAGCACTGCCAGCACCGCGGGTGCGATTCCCTCACGACCCACACCGCTTCGGTCGGTCACTCAGTGTGGAGGACCATCCATCATGGCAAAGGCGCTTCTCGGTTACGTCGGCGGTTCCGACCCGCGACTCCTCGCCGAGATGCGACGGCTCCAGCAGCGCGTCCAGGACCTGGAATCCGAGCTTGTCCGGATTCAGGACGAAAACGACGCGCTCAACGCCGCCGCTCAGCACCAGGAGTCGTTGCTCGACAGCATCGACATCGACGTACCCCAGGCGGAGCCCGCGCTGACCTGACCGGTACCCCGTCGGGGCCGGCCGGGCTGCATAGGGCAGCCGCCTGAGTTCAACACAAGAATGCCTTCGTCACGGATCGTCGTCCCTGGTCATCGAGGTTGCTCGTGAAACCGGTCGGCCTCGGTCCGTAGGGCAGGGCTGATCAAGTCCAGGGGACGCTTCGGCGTCCCTTTTTCTTGCCCCCAGTGATTCCCCCCGGTCCGCCCCGGGCGTACAGCCCTTCGCTTACCGTCTGATGTGCCCTGCACCTCCATCAGCGAAACCGAGAGTGAAAGGTAGAGTCCGGCGGCGTGCACCTCAAGGCCCTGACCCTGCGTGGTTTCAAATCATTCGCCTCCGCCACGACCCTGCGGTTCGAGCCCGGGATCACCTGTGTCGTCGGACCCAATGGGTCCGGCAAATCCAATGTGGTGGATGCGCTCTCCTGGGTCATGGGTGAGCAGGGAGCCAAATCCCTGCGCGGCGGCAAGATGGAAGACGTGATCTTCGCCGGCACCACCGGCCGGCCTCCGCTCGGGCGTGCCGAAGTCTCGCTGACCATTGACAATTCCGATGGCGCGCTGCCGATCGAGTACGCGGAAGTCACCATCACGCGGATCATGTTCCGCAACGGCGGCAGCGAATACCAGATCAATGGCGACACCTGCCGGCTCCTCGACATTCAGGAACTCCTCTCCGACTCCGGAATCGGCCGTGAGATGCATGTCATCGTCGGTCAGGGGCGGCTGGACTCCGTGCTCCACGCCGATCCGATGGGGCGGCGCGCATTCATCGAAGAAGCCGCGGGTGTGCTCAAGCACCGCAAGCGCAAAGAGAAGGCGCTGCGGAAACTGGAGGCGATGGGAGCCAACCTGGCCCGGGTCCAGGACCTCACAGGCGAGCTGAGGCGGCAGCTGAAGCCGCTCGGCCGGCAGGCCGCCGTTGCCCGGCGAGCCGCGGTCATCCAGGCCGACCTCCGTGATTCCCGGCTGCGCCTCCTCGCCGACGACCTGGTGCGGCTGAACGAGGCGCTGCGCACCGAGATCGCCGACGAGGCGGCTCTCAGGCAGCGCCGGGAGGCGGCCGAGGCGGACCTGAAGGCCGCCCTGGGGCGCGAGGCGGAGCTGGAGGACGAGGTACGGCGGCTGGCGCCGCGGCTCCAGCGGGCCCAGCAGACCTGGTACGAGCTGTCGCAGCTGGCCGAGCGGGTCCGGGGCACGATCTCGCTCGCCGACGCCCGGGTGAAGAGCGCCACCGAGGCGCCCGACGACGAGCGGCGCGGGCAGGGCTTCAGGGACCCGGAGAGCATGGAGCGCGAGGCCGCCCGGATTCGCGAGCAGGAGGCCGAGCTGACCGCCGCGCTGGAGGCGGCGGAGCACGCCCTGGAGGACACCACCGCGCACCGGGCGGACCTGGAGCGGGAGCTGGCGGCCGAGGAGCGCAGGCTCAAGGACGCGGCCCGGGCCATCGCCGACCGGCGGGAGGGCCTGGCCCGGCTGCGCGGTCAGGTCAACGCAGCCCGCAGCCGGGCCGGTTCGGCCCAGTCCGAGATCGACCGGCTGGCCGCCTCCCGGGACGAGGCCGGCGACCGTGCCGTCGCCGCCCAGGAGGAGTACGAACAGCTCAAGGCCGAGGTGGACGGCCTGGACGCCGACGACGCGGAGCTGGGGGAGCGGCACGACGCGGCCAAGCGGGAACTGGCCGGGGCGGAGGCCGCGCACGGTGCGGCCCGGGAGGCCGCCACCGCGGCGGAACGGAAACGGGCGGCGCTGGCCGCCCGCCATGAGGCGCTGTCGCTGGGGCTGCGCCGCAAGGACGGCACGGGCGCGTTGCTGGACGCGCAGAACCGGCCGGCCGGGCTGGTCGGCCCGGCCGCCGAGCTGCTCACCGTGGTGCCGGGGTACGAGGTCGCCGTGGCGGCGGCCCTGGGCGCTGCGGCCGACGCGATCGCGGCCACGGACCCGGCCACGGCCGCGGACGCGATCAGGCTGCTGCGCAAGCAGGACGCGGGACGCGCGGCGCTGCTGCTCGGCGCGGAGCCCCGGTCGCGGGACGCCGAGGTGGAGGACGGTTCCGGCACCGATGTGGGCCGGGCGCCCGCTGTCGCGGATCTGGTGCGCGGGCCGGCCGGGCTGATGGACGCCGTACGGCGGCTGGTGCGGGACATGGTGGTCGTCGGCACGCTGGAGGACGCCGAGGATCTGGTCGCCGCTCACCCCGGACTGATTGCCGTGACCGGTGAGGGCGATGTGCTGGGTGCCCATTTCGCGCACGGCGGTTCGGCCGGGGCGCCCAGCCTCCTCGAAGTGCAGGCATCGGTCGACGAGGCCGCCGCCGAGCTGACGGAGCTGGCCGTACGGTGCGAGGAGCTCGCCGCCGCCCAGCAGCTCGCGGGGGAGCGGCGGCGTGGCTGCGCCACCCTCGTCGAGGAGCTGGGGGAGCGCCGCCGGGCGGCCGAGCGGGAGAAGTCCGGGGTCGCCCAGCAGCTCGGCCGGCTCGCCGGGCAGGCCCGTGGCGCCGCGGGGGAGGCGGAGCGCACGACCGCTGCCGCGGCCCGTGCCCAGGAGGCGTTGGAGCGGGCGGCCGAGGAGGCCGAGGAACTGGCCGAACGGCTGCTGGTCGCCGAGGAGACCCCGGTCGAGGAGGAGCCCGACACCTCCGTGCGTGACCGGCTCGCCGCCGACGGGGCCAACGCCCGCCAGACCGAGATGGAGGCCCGCCTCCAGGCCCGCACCCACGAGGAACGGGTCAAGGCACTCGCCGGTCGTGCCGATTCCCTCGACCGGGGCGCTCGCGCCGAGCGAGAGGCCCGCGCCCGTGCCGAACAGCGCCGCGCCCGGCTGCGCCACGAGGCCGAGGTCGCCTCGGCGGTGGCCTCCGGCGCGCGCCAACTGCTCGCACACGTGGAGGTGTCCGTCGTCCGCGCGGAGGAGGAGCGGGCGTCGGCCGAGGCCGCGAAGGCCGAGCGCGAACGGGGTCTGGCCGCCGAGCGCGGCCGGGGCCGCGCGCTCAAGGACGAGCTGGACAAGCTGACCGACTCCGTCCACCGCGGGGAGGTGCTGGGCGCCGAGAAGCGGCTGCGGATCGAGCAGCTGGAGGCGAAGGCCCTGGAGGAGCTGGGGGTGGAGCCGGCCGGACTGGCCGCCGAGTACGGCCCCGACCAGCTGGTGCCGCCGTCCCCGGCTGCCGAGGGCGAGGAGCTGCCGGACGATCCGGAGCACCCGCGTAACCGGCCGCAGCCCTTCGTGAGGGCCGAGCAGGAGAAGCGGCTCAAGGCCGCCGAACGGGCGTATCAGCAACTCGGGAAGGTGAATCCGCTCGCTCTCGAGGAGTTCTCCGCCCTGGAGGAGCGGCACAACTTCCTCTCCGAGCAGCTTGAAGACCTGAAGAAGACCCGGGCCGATCTGATGCAGGTGATCAAGGAGGTCGACGAGCGGGTCGAGCAGGTGTTCACCGAGGCGTTCCGGGACACCGCCCGCGAGTTCGAGGGCGTCTTCTCGCGGCTCTTCCCGGGCGGTGAGGGGCGGCTGATCCTGACCGACCCGGACAACATGCTGACGACGGGTCTGGATGTCGAGGCGCGTCCGCCGGGCAAGAAGGTCAAGCGGCTTTCCCTGCTCTCGGGCGGCGAGCGGTCGCTGACGGCCGTGGCCCTGCTGGTATCGATCTTCAAGGCCAGGCCCAGTCCCTTCTATGTGATGGACGAGGTCGAGGCCGCGCTAGACGACACCAACCTGCAGCGGCTGATCCGGATCATGGAAGAGCTCCAGGAGAGCTCGCAGCTCATCGTGATCACGCATCAGAAGCGGACGATGGAGGTCGCCGACGCGCTGTACGGCGTCTCCATGCAGGGTGACGGCGTCTCCAAGGTGATCAGCCAGCGTCTTCGCTGACCTTTACGCAATCGTCACGACTCCAACGTGCCTTTTTGGCGTTCCTGGGTAGTGGAACTTCACCCGGCGTTTGACTTCGAGACTTGAACGCATAGTCTCTGCAACGTCGTTTTTACCTTCAAGTGGTGGCGCCGGGAAAGTTGTGTGCCACTAGGAGAGCTCGCCCCCCACGCCTGACGTAGCGGCCAGGCATCAGGAGTTCATGTGACCAGCACAGCGAACGGACCGGCGTCCGGGGCCCGAGAGGCTCATCCGGACCACCTCGGCCATGTCATCTTCATTACGGCAGCCGCAGCGATGGGCGGCTTCCTCTTCGGATACGACAGCTCAGTGATCAACGGCGCGGTGGAAGCGATCCGTGACCGGTACGACATCGGCTCCGGGACGCTCGCCCAGGTCATCGCCATCGCCCTGATCGGCTGTGCGATCGGTGCCGCGACGGCGGGACGCATCGCGGACCGGATCGGGCGCATCCGGTGCATGCAGATCTCCGCGGTGCTGTTCACCGCCAGTGCCATCGGCTCGGCACTGCCGTTCTCGCTCCTCGACCTGGCGCTGTGGCGCGTGGTCGGCGGCTTCGCCATCGGTATGGCCTCGGTGATCGGACCCGCGTACATCGCCGAGGTCTCGCCCCCCGCCTACCGCGGCCGGCTCGGTTCCTTCCAGCAGGCGGCCATCGTCATCGGCATCGCCATCTCGCAGCTGGTCAACTACGGCATCCTCCAGATCGCCGACGGCGACCAGCGCGGCGAGATCGGCGGCCTCGAAGCCTGGCAGTGGATGCTCGGCGTGATGGTCGTGCCCGCCGTCCTGTACGGACTGCTCTCGTTCGCGATCCCCGAGTCGCCGCGGTTCCTGATCTCCGTCGGCAAGAAGGGCCGGGCCAGGGAGATCCTGGCCGAGGTCGAGGGCGCGCACGTGGACCTCGACGCACGGGTGGCCGAGATCGAGACCGCCATGCGCCGTGAGCACAAGTCGAGCTTCAAGGACCTGCTCGGCAGCCGCTTCGGTTTCCTGCCGATCGTCTGGGTCGGCATCGGGCTCTCGGTCTTCCAGCAGCTCGTCGGCATCAACGTGGCGTTCTACTACTCGGCGACGCTGTGGCAGTCCGTCGGCATCGACCCGACCGACTCGTTCTTCTACTCGTTCACCACGTCGATCATCAACATCATCGGCACGGTGATCGCGATGGTCCTGGTTGACCGCGTGGGACGCAGGCCGCTCGCCCTGGTCGGCTCCTGCGGTATGGCGATCGCGCTGGCCTTCGAGGCGTGGGCGTTCTCCGCGGATCTGGTCGACGGCAAGCTGCCCAACACCCAGGGTGTCGTCGCGCTGATCGCGGCCCACGTCTTCGTGCTCTTCTTCGCCCTGTCGTGGGGTGTCGTCGTCTGGGTCTTCCTCGGCGAGATGTTCCCGAACCGGATCAGGGCCGCGGCCCTCGGCGTCGCCGCATCCGCGCAGTGGATCGCCAACTGGGCGATCACCGCGAGCTTCCCGAGCCTCGCCGACTGGAACCTCTCCGGTACCTACATCATCTACACCTTCTTCGCCGTGCTCTCGATCCCCTTCGTGCTCAAGTTCGTGAAGGAGACCAAGGGCAAGGCGCTGGAGGAGATGGGCTGATCCCCGCTGCCCCTCTCCTCGAACAGAGGACTGCCCCGGTTCAGCCCTGCTGAGCCGGGGCAGTCCCGCTTCCCGCCACCTCGCAGAACAGCCGCAGGCTGCGCCACCCCTCCTCGACGGGCATCCCGCCGCACAGCGGATGCAGCACCAGGCTGTCGGCGTCCAGCTCCGTGCACTGCTGCGGCGTGAGGACCCGGTACACGCCCTCGGCGCGCAGCTCCTCCACCGTCGTCGCCGCCGAGCGCACGGCCGAGCGGATGTCCTTGGACTGCCAGGAGGCGTACGTACGCGCCTCGTGCAGGAAGTGCTCGCCGTAGTGCGCCCAGGTCCGGTCCGGGTCCTCGGAGAGGTGCAGCAGCGCTGTCTTCGCGCCCGGCATCATGCAGAAGCCCTCGGTCCCGTACTCCGTGCGCTGCTCCTGGTAGTACGCCTCCAGTTCCGGCAGATGCGCACTGGGGAAGAAGGGCAGCCCCAGCCGCGCCGCCCGCCGCGCCGCGGCCCGCGAACTGCCGCCCACGAGGAGCATCGGACGGGGCTGGGTGTACGGGCGGGGGGTGACCCGGACCGTACGCCCCCGGTACGGGAACGGCTCCCCGGTCCACGCCCTCAGCAGCGTCTCCAGCAGCTCGTCCTGGAGTCTGCCGCGCCGCCCCCACTCGACCCCCGCCCGCTCGTACTCCCCGGGCCGGTAGCCGATGCCCGCCACCGTCACGAGCCGGCCGGCGCTCAGCAGGTCGAGGACCGCGATGTCCTCGGCCAGCCGGAGCGGGTCGTGCAGCGGGCCGATGATCGCCGAGACCGTGACCGCGATCCGCCGGGTCGCTCCGAAGACCGCACCCGCGAAGACGAAGGGGGAGGGCAGCCAGGAGTTGTCCGCCCCGTGGTGCTCCTCGGTCTGCACCGTGTCGATGCCGTGCTCGTCCGCGTACCGGGCCATCTCCAGCGCGGCGCGGTAGCGGGCCGAGAGCGTGCCGGGAGTGGCCGCGGGGTCGACGAGATTGAACCGGAGCACTGTGAACGGCATGGCATGTCCCTTCGCCGGATCGGCCTGGCGAGGCGGCACGGTAGCTGACGCAGCGTCAGAAAGGTAGCCCATCGGCTGTCATGCCGCCCGGTGGCGGTGGGGCCCCGCCGCACTGCCCCTTACCGCCAAAAGGTGCATTACGCCCCCTCGTGCGTCCGGGTGGCAGCCGGAGCAGCGCCCCCGTCGCGGCCGTGGCCGATACTGGACGGGTTATGGAAATCGTCATCCTTGCTGTAGTCATCGCCCTGGTCGCGGTCGGCCTGATCAGCGGGCTCGTGGTCAGCAGCCGCAAGAAGAAGCAGCTGCCGCCCTCGCCGCCGTCGAGCACGCCGACCATCACTCCTCCCGCCGAACCCCGTGTCGGCGAGGAAGCCGAGGCGCCGCGCGACGAAGCGCGGCGCACCATCGAGGAGGCCGGTCTCCCGGAAGCGGAGGAAGCCCCGGCCACCGCCGAACCGGAGGCGCCCGCCGCCCCCGCGATCGAAATCCCCGAGCCCACCGCCGGCCGTCTCGTACGGCTGCGCGCCCGGCTCGCCCGCTCCCAGAACTCCCTGGGCAAGGGCCTGCTCACGCTGTTGTCCCGCGACAACCTCGACGAGGACACCTGGGAGGAGATCGAGGACACGCTCCTCACCGCCGACGTCGGTGTCGCTCCCACCCAGGAACTCGTTGAGCGGCTCCGCGAACGGGTCCGCGTCCTTGGCACCCGTACCCCCGAAGAGCTGCGCAAGCTGCTGCGCGAGGAGCTCGTCGCCCTCCTCGGCACCGACTTCGACCGCGCGGTCAGGACGGAGGGCGGCGCCGGGACCCCCGGCGTCGTGATGGTCGTCGGTGTCAACGGCACCGGCAAGACCACCACCACCGGCAAGCTGGCCCGGGTGCTCGTCGCCGACGGCCGCAGCGTCGTGCTCGGCGCGGCCGACACCTTCCGTGCCGCCGCCGCCGATCAGCTCCAGACCTGGGGCGAGCGCGTCGGTGCCCGCACCGTCCGCGGACCCGAGGGTGGCGACCCGGCGTCGATCGCCTACGACGCGGTGAAGGAAGGTATCGCCGAGGGCGCCGATGTCGTGCTCATCGACACCGCGGGCCGTCTGCACACCAAGACCGGTCTGATGGACGAGCTCGGCAAGGTCAAGCGGGTCGTCGAGAAGCACGGGCCGCTCGACGAGATCCTGCTCGTCCTGGACGCGACCACCGGACAGAACGGCCTGGTGCAGGCCCGCGTCTTCGCCGAGGTCGTCGACATCACCGGCATCGTGCTCACCAAGCTGGACGGCACCGCCAAGGGCGGCATCGTCATCGCGGTGCAGCGCGAGCTCGGTGTGCCGGTGAAGCTGATCGGTCTCGGTGAGGGTCCCGACGACCTCGCCCCGTTCGAGCCCGAGGCGTTCGTGGACGCGCTGATCGGCGACTGACGTCCCACCGGACCGTCACTCACGGATGAGGGCCGGGCAAGCCGCGTGACGGCTTGCCCGGCCCTCACGCGTACCCGGGTTCTACAGGCGGTGGCAGATGTACGCGAGCGTGCCCAGCACCAGCCGCGCCTGCGGGGGAGTGCCCGCGGTGTCCGGCACCGGCGGGCGTAGCCAGCGGACCGGCCCCAGGCCCCCGAGGTCGGAGGGCGGGGCCGTGATGTGGGAGCCGGGGCCCAGTGCCCGCAGGTCGAGGTCCGCGTCGTCCCAGCCCAGCCGGTAGAGCAGCTCGGGCAGTTCGGCCGCGGCGCCCGGGGCCACGAAGAACTGTGCGCGCCCGGTCGGTGTGGCGGCCACCGGTCCGAGTGGCAGCCCCATGCGCTCCAGCCGCACCAGCGCGCGGCGCCCGGCCGCTTCGGCGACGTCGAGGATGTCGAAGGTGCGGCCGACGGGGAGCAGCATCGCGGCGCCCGGCACCTCGGCCCAGGCTCCCGCGGCGATGTCGAGCGGGGCGCCCGCGGGGACCTCTTCGGCGAAGTCCAGCGGATGCGCGCCCGGGGCGGCACAGGCCGCGTCGCCGCAGGAGCAGACTCCGGCGGAGGCACGCGCGCCCGGGGTCACCGCCCAGCCCCAGAGTCCTGTGTACTCGGCCACCGCTGTGCCCTCGGCCGAACGGCCGCGGCGCCGCGAGCCGGATCGCATCTCACGGATGCCGCCGATCGTGAAGCCCATGCCCCCTCCAACGGGTCCGACTCACCGGTGGTTACGACCCGGAGGCACCGATCCGCCCGCCGTGTCGTCGTCGATCCAATCGTGGTGCGGGTGCCGAGGGGGGTGGTGCGTTCACATTCCGCGCGCCCCCGAGTGCTTCATTCCGCCCGCTGTTGATCGCCGCCTGTCAAGTGAATCGCGACAGCCGCCGGGCGCGTTCATCCGAAGGGGTGGCGAATGGTGGCGTTTCTGTAAGGGCCCTCGCGAGAGGGGTGATCGTAGGATTACCGTCGGTACACGAACCCTGGAAGTATGGGCGCCACGGGTATGCCGGAGGCAACCCGACTTCTTGTGCGAGGGCGTGCAACCTCCGTACGGGCAGCATCGATGCACGGCATTCTGATAGTGGTTCGCGCGACAGGTTTCGGCGGGATGGGGGCGTTCCAGTGAGTGGCAGCGGCGCAGGCGAGACGAATGCCGGAAAGCGCCCCAACGGGCAACTGGGATCATGGTTCGTGCGCAGCGGCTGGTCAAAGGGCGAACTCGCGCGGCAGGTGAACCGGAGGGCGCGTCAGATGGGCGCCCACCACATCAGCACCGACACCTCCCGGGTGCGGCGCTGGCTCGACGGTGAACAACCCCGCGAGCCGATCCCGCGCATTCTCTCCGAACTCTTCTCGGAGCGTTTCGGCGCCGTCGTCGCCGTCGAGGACCTCGGACTGCGTACGGCACACCAGTCGCCCTCCGTGTCCGGCGTCGACCTGCCGTGGGCGGGGCCGCAGACCGTCGCCCTGCTGTCCGAGTTCTCCCGCAGCGACCTGATGCTCGCCCGGCGCGGCTTCCTCGGCTCCTCGCTCGCCCTCGCAGCGGGCCCCGCCCTGATCGAACCCATGCAGCGCTGGCTGGTGCCCGCACCCGCCGCGGGCCCCGCCGAGCCGGAGTCCCCGGCCGCGGCCCGCCGCCCCTCCCGGCTCTCCGGCCCCGAACTCGACCTGCTGGAGTCCACCACGGCGATGTTCCGCCAGTGGGACGCCCAGTGCGGCGGCGGGCTGCGGCGCAAGGCCGTCGTCGGACAGCTCCACGAGGTCACCGACCTGCTGCAGGAGCCGCAGCCCGGGGCCACCGCCACCCGGCTCTTCCGGTGCGCGGCCGAACTGGCCGAGCTGGCGGGCTGGATGAGCTACGACGTCGGTCTCCAGCCCACCGCGCAGAAGTACTTCGTCCTCGCCCTGCACGCCTCCAAGGAGGCCGGCGACAAACCTCTGGGTTCGTACGTGCTCTCCAGCATGAGCCGGCAGATGATCCACCTCGGACGGCCCGACGACGCCCTCGAACTCATCCATCTCGCGCAGTACGGCAGCCGGGACTGCGCCACCGCGCGCACCCAGGCCATGCTGTATGCGATGGAGGCCCGCGCCTACGCCAACATGGGCCAGCCCAGCAAGTGCAAGCGAGCGGTCCGGATGGCCGAGGACACCTTCCTCGACGCCGGACTCGACGGCGAGCCCGAGCCCGACTGGATCAGGTTCTTCTCCGAGGCCGAGCTCAACGGGGAGAACGCCCACTCCTACCGTGACCTGGCCTATGTGGCCGGCCGCAGCCCCACGTACGCCTCCCTGGCCGAGCCCGTCATGGAGCGGGCGGTCGAGCTCTTCGGCGAGGACGACGAGCACCAGCGGTCGTACGCACTGAATCTGATCGGCATGGCCACCGTCCATCTGCTCAAGCGGGAGCCCGAGCAGTCCACCGTGCTCGCCACGCACGCCCTGAGGGTCGCCAGGAAGGTCCGCTCCGAGCGGGTCAACACCCGGCTCCGCAAGACCGTCGACACCGCTGCCAGGGACTTCGGCGATGTCGCCGATGTCGCCAGGCTCACCGAGCTGCTCCACGAGCAGCTGCCGGAGACCGCCGAAGCGGTCTGACCCGGCTCTCTCGCCACCGGCCACGACGACCGTCCCGTACAGCCCGACTCGGCTCCCCCATTGCCAGGTCATCGGGTCGTTGTCGTGGCCGGTTCACGTCCCCGGCCGTTTCAACCGCACCGTATGCGGCACGGGACGCATGGTGGGCAGCGCAGTGCCTACGCCACTCCCGGTTCATTCGGACGTAACACACCGCGCCTCTTCGTCACTGCGGCGAAACACCGTGCAGCATCTGCGGAAACGGCGCTGGGCCAATCTCATGGCGCATAACCGGCCCGCACCTTTTCCCAGTGGCCCCGCACTCTCGCCCGCACGCGGCCGCACCGACGACGAGGAGACGCCGATGCCCCCAGGCATCATGACGCTTGCCGCAGACGCCCCAGAGCTGTCTGCCGCCAATACCGGGTTCATGCTCATCTGCTCGGCCCTGGTGATGCTCATGACTCCGGCCCTGGCCTTCTTCTACGGAGGCATGGTCCGCGTCAAGAGCACCCTCAACATGCTGATGATGAGTTTCATCAGCCTCGGGATCGTCACGATCCTGTGGGTGCTCTACGGATTCAGCATGGCCTTCGGCGCCGACATCGGCTCGGTCGTCGGCTGGTCCTCGGACTACGTCGGTCTCAGCGGGATCGGCGTCAACGAGCTCTGGGACGGCTACACCATCCCGGTCTACGTCTTCGCCGTCTTCCAGCTGATGTTCGCCATCCTCACCCCGGCCCTGATCAGCGGTGCTCTCGCCGACCGGGTCAAGTTCACCTCGTGGGCCCTGTTCATCACGCTCTGGGTCACCATCGTCTACTTCCCGGTCGCGCACTGGGTCTGGGGCGCCGGCGGCTGGCTCTTCGAGATGGGCGTCATCGACTTCGCCGGTGGTACGGCCGTCCACATCAACGCCGGTGCCGCCGCTCTCGGCGTGATCCTCGTCATCGGCAAGCGCGTCGGCTTCAAGAAGGACCCGATGCGGCCGCACAGCCTGCCGCTCGTCATGCTCGGTGCCGGTCTGCTCTGGTTCGGCTGGTTCGGCTTCAACGCCGGCTCGTGGCTGGGCAACGACGACGGCGTCGGCGCGGTCATGTTCGTCAACACGCAGGTCGCCACGGCCGCCGCGATGCTCGCCTGGCTCGGCTACGAGAAGATCCGCCACGGCTCCTTCACCACCCTGGGTGCCGCGTCCGGCGCCGTCGCGGGCCTCGTCGCCATCACCCCGTCCGGCGGTGCGGTCAGCCCGCTCGGCGCGATCGCCGTCGGCGTCATCGCCGGTGTGCTCTGCGCCATGGCGGTCGGCCTGAAGTACAAGTTCGGTTACGACGACTCCCTGGACGTCGTCGGTGTCCACCTCGTCGGCGGCATCGCCGGCTCCCTCCTCGTCGGCTTCTTCGCCACCGGCGGCGTCCAGTCCGACGCCAAGGGCCTCTTCTACGGCGGCGGCCTCGACCAGCTCGGCAAGCAGGCCGTCGGAGTCCTCGCGGTCCTCGCGTACTCTCTGGTCGTCTCCGCGGTCCTGGCCTTCCTCCTGGACAAGACGATCGGGATGCGGGTCCCCGAGGACGACGAGGTCTCCGGCATCGACCAGGTCGAGCACGCCGAGACGGCGTACGACTTCAGTGGCGCCGGCGGCGGCGCCGCCCCGCGCACCACGGCCTCCCAGGACACGACGGCAGCAGCGAAGACGAAGAAGGTGGACGCATGAAGCTCATCACCGCGGTCGTGAAGCCGCACCGGCTCGACGAGATCAAGGAGGCCCTCCAGGCCTTCGGCGTCCAGGGACTCACGGTCACCGAGGCCAGCGGCTACGGGCGCCAGCGCGGACACACCGAGGTCTACCGCGGTGCCGAGTACACCGTCGACCTCGTGCCGAAGATCCGTATCGAGGTACTCGTCGAGGACGAGGACTCCGAACAGCTCATCGACGTCGTCGTCAAGGCCGCCCGCACCGGCAAGATCGGTGACGGAAAGGTCTGGAGCGTGCCGGTCGAGACAGCGATCCGCGTACGGACCGGGGAACGCGGCCCCGACGCGCTCTGAGCGTCCCGCACAACAGAAAGGCAGCTGGGTGACGAGCACCGAAGTGACCACCGACTCCGAAGAATCGGGACCCAGCGGCTACGCGGCGGCCCGGCTGCGCCTCCTCCAGGAGAAGGCGCAGTCCGGGCCGCCGCGCCGTGCCGCACTCGCCGCACTGACCGACGACTGGCTGAGCGCGCTCTTCACCACCGCTGCCGCGGAGACGGGCGTCCGGGGCGCCGCCCTCGTCGCCGTCGGCGGGTACGGCCGCGGCGAGCTCTCCCCGCGCAGTGACCTCGACCTGTTGCTCCTGCACGACGGCAGCGCCGACGCGGGAGCCCTCGCCTCGCTCGCCGACCGGGTCTGGTACCCCGTCTGGGACCTCGGCCTCGCCCTCGACCACTCCGTACGCACCCCTGCCGAAGCCCGGAAGACGGCGGGGGAGGACCTCAAGGTCCAGCTGGGACTGCTCGACGCCCGCCCCGTCGCCGGGGACCTCGGCCTCGCCGCCGGACTGCGCACCGCCATCCTCGCCGACTGGCGCAACCAGGCCCCCAAGCGCCTGCCCGCCCTGGACGAGCTCTGCCGTGAACGGGCCGAGCGCATGGGCGAGCTCCAGTTCCTCCTGGAACCCGACCTGAAGGAAGCCCGCGGCGGCCTGCGCGACGCCACCGCCCTGCGTGCCGTCGCCGCTTCCTGGGTCGCCGACGCCCCCCGCGAAGGGCTCTCCGAGGCCCGCCGCATCCTCCTCGACGCCCGCGACGCCCTCCACCTCACCACCGGCCGCGCGACCGACCGCCTCGCCCTCCAGGAGCAGGACCAGGTCGCCGCCGAACTGGGCCTCCTGGACGCCGACGCGTTGCTCCGCCAGGTCTACGAGGCCGCCCGCACCGTCTCGTACGCCACCGACGTCACCTGGCGCGAGGTCAACCGGGTGCTGCGCGCCCGCTCCGTCCGGCCCCGGCTGCGCGCGATGCTCGGCGGCGGCAAGCCCGCCCCCGACCGCACGCCGCTCGCCGACGGGGTCGTGGAGGCGGACGGCGAGGTCGTCCTCGCCCGCACCGCACGCCCCGAGAAGGACGCCGTCCTCACCCTCCGGGCCGCCGCGGCCGCCGCCGAATCCGGGCTGCCGCTCTCCCGTCACCTCGTACGTCACCTGGCGAGCGCCGCCCGCCCGCTGCCCGTGCCGTGGCCGGCCGAGGCCCGCGAGGAACTGGTCACCCTCCTCGGGGCGGGCGAGGCCACCGTGGGGGTCTGGGAAGCGCTCGAATCGGAAGGGATCATCACCCGGCTGCTGCCGGACTGGGAACGGGTCCACTGCCGCCCGCAGCGCAACCCCGTGCACACCTGGACCGTCGACCGTCACCTCGTCGAGACGGCCGTCCGCGCCTCCACCCTCACCCGCCGCGTCGGACGGCCCGACCTGCTCCTCGTCGCCGCGCTCCTCCACGACATCGGCAAGGGCTGGCCCGGCGACCACTCCGTCGCCGGCGAGGTCATCGCCCGCGACATGGCGGGCCGCATCGGCTTCGACAAACACGACGTGGGCGTCATCGCCACCCTCGTACGCCACCATCTGCTCCTCATCGAGACCGCCACCCGGCGCGACCTCGACGACCCCGCGACGGTCCGTTCGGTCGCCACCGCGGTCGGCTCCACCTCGACCCTGGAGCTCCTGCACGCCCTGACCGAGGCGGACGCCCTCGCGACCGGCCCCGCGGCGTGGAGCACCTGGCGTGCCTCCCTCGTCACCGACCTCGTCAGGCGCGCCGCCGCCGTGCTCGCCGGTGAGGCCCCGCCGGAACCGGAACCGGCCGCGCCCAGCGCCGAACAGGAACGCCTCGCCATCGAGGCCCTGCGCACAGGTGAGCCCGTACTCGCCCTGCACGCCCAGACCGAGATCCCGTCCGAGGACGGCGGACCGGAACCGGTCGGCGTCGAACTCCTCATCGCCCTGCCCGACCGCCCCGGCGTCCTGCCCGCGGCGGCCGGAGTCCTCGCCCTGCACCGCCTCACGGTCCGCGCCGCCGACCTGCGTGCCGTCGAGCTGCCCACCGAGCTCGGCGACAGCGCCGACCTGCTGCTGCTCAGCTGGCGGGTCGCCGCCGAGTACGGATCGCTACCGCAGGCCACCCGGCTCCGCGCCGACCTGGTGCGGGCCCTGGACGGCTCACTGGACATCAGGGCCCGCCTGGCGGAGCGTGAGGCGGCCTATCCACGCCGGCGCGGGGTGAAGGCGCCGCCGCCCCGGGTGACCGTCGCCGCGGCCGGCTCCCAGGTCGCCACGGTGATCGAGGTCCGCGCCCAGGACGCACCGGGGCTGCTGCACCGGATCGGCAGGGCCCTGGAGCAGAGTGCCGTGCGGGTCCGCAGCGCCCATGTCTCGACGCTCGGGGCGAACGCCGTGGACGCGTTCTACGTCACGGACACCAACGGGAATCCGCTTCCCGACGCCCGGGCGGCACAGGTGGCCGGAGAGGTCGAGAAGGCCCTCGGCTGAGGGCCGCCACCCCTCCGCCGGCCGCCCGCCGCTCCGCCCTCCGGAGCGGCGGAGGGGCCCTTGTCCGTCACGAGAAACGGGCGAGGGCTTCGTGTTCTCCGGGGGCCGGATACCCTGGAGGGCGATTGACCTGCCCCGCCCCCGACCCTGAGGACCGACGAGCGCCGTGTTCGATACTCTCTCCGACCGCCTTGCCGCGACTTTCAAGAACCTCAGGGGCAAGGGCCGCTTGTCCGAGGCGGACATCGACGCCACGGCTCGCGAGATCCGTATCGCCCTGCTGGAAGCCGATGTCGCGCTCCCCGTGGTCCGTGCCTTCATCGCCAAGGTCAAGGAGCGGGCGCGCGGCTCCGAGGTCTCCCAGGCCCTGAATCCGGCCCAGCAGGTCGTCAAGATCGTCAACGAGGAGCTCGTCGGCATCCTCGGCGGCGAGACCCGGCGCCTGCGGTTCGCCAAGAACCCGCCCACCGTGATCATGCTGGCGGGCCTCCAGGGTGCCGGTAAGACGACCCTCGCCGGAAAGCTCGGTCTCTGGCTCAAGGGCCAGGGCCACTCCCCGCTGCTCGTCGCCTGTGACCTCCAGCGTCCCAACGCCGTCAACCAGCTCAGCGTCGTCGCCGACCGGGCCGGAGTCGCGGTGTACGCGCCGGAGCCGGGCAACGGCGTCGGTGACCCGGTCAAGGTCGCCAAGGACTCCATCGAGTTCGCCAAGGCCAAGGTCCACGACATCGTCATCGTCGACACCGCGGGCCGTCTCGGTATCGACCAGGAGCTGATGCAGCAGGCCGCGGACATCCGCGACGCCGTCAGCCCCGACGAGATCCTCTTCGTCGTCGACGCGATGATCGGCCAGGACGCGGTCAACACCGCCGAGGCGTTCCGCGACGGCGTCGGCTTCGACGGCGTGGTCCTCTCCAAGCTCGACGGTGACGCCCGCGGCGGCGCCGCCCTGTCGATCGCCCATGTCACGGGCAAGCAGGTCATGTTCGCGTCTAACGGCGAGAAGCTCGAGGACTTCGACGCCTTCCACCCGGACCGCATGGCCTCCCGCATTCTCGACATGGGTGACCTGCTCACCCTGATCGAGCAGGCGGAGAAGACGTTCAGTCAGGAAGAGGCCGCTCAAATGGCCTCCAAGCTGGCGTCGAGCAAGGGCAAGGACTTCACGCTCGACGACTTCCTGGCGCAGATGGAGCAGGTCAGGAAGATGGGCTCCATCTCCAAGCTGCTCGGGATGCTGCCCGGCATGGGGCAGATCAAGGACCAGATCAACAACATCGACGAGCGCGATGTGGACCGCACGGCCGCGATCATCAAGTCGATGACCCCGAAGGAGCGCGCCGAGCCGACGATCATCAACGGCTCCCGCCGGGCCCGTATCGCCAAGGGCTCGGGCGTCGAGGTCTCCGCCGTGAAGAATCTGGTGGAGCGGTTCTTCGAGGCCCGCAAGATGATGTCGAAGATGGCCCAGGGCGGCGGCATGCCGGGGATGCCGGGGATGCCGGGCATGGGCGGCGGCCCCGGCCGTCAGAAGAAGCAGATCAAGCAGGCCAAGGGCAAGCGCAAGAGCGGTAACCCGATGAAGCGCAAGGCCGAGGAGCAGGCAGCGGCGGCCCGCCGCGAGCAGGCGGCCCAGGGCGGCGCGCTGGGCCTGCCGGCCCAGGAGGACAAGAACTTCGAGCTGCCCGACGAGTTCAAGAAGTTCATGGGCTGATCGCCGAGAGACCAGCCGTAAGGGGCGCCCTCCCAAAGAGGGCGCCCCTTACGCATGTCCCGGGTGTACGGAATCAGGAGACGCACACCAGGTAACGGAACACGTTGGGCATCCACACCGTGCCGTCCGGACGGCGGTGCGGATGCAGCGCCTCCGCGACCTCCTTCTCGACCTGGGACCGGTCGGTCGCCCGAACGGCGGAGTCGAAGAGCCCGGTCGACAGCAGGCCGCGCACCGCACTGTCCATATCGGCGTACCCGAACGGGCAGGACACCCGGCCCGAACCGTCCGGCTTCAGCCCGGCACGCGCGGCCACATCCTCCAGATCGTCGCGACGGGCCGCCCGCAGGCCGGCGGACCGCGGCGCGCGGGCCGACTCGGCGAGCCGGGCCGCCACCTGAAGGACCGGCGCGGTCGCGCACCGCTCGGGCGGCCCCCAGCCGGTCAGGATCACGGTGGTGCCCCGGGCGGACAGCCGCACCGCCGCTTCAAGCGCGGGCGAGAGCCCTTCGGAATCACCGGTCACACAGCCGATCGGGTTGAACGCGGTCAGGAGGTTGTACGGGGCCTCGCCCGCCGCCGGAGCGGCGGCCGACGGGGCACCGACGAAGAGCCTCGGCTGCTCCGCGGGCTGATCCAGGCCGCCGTCCCACCCGGCGTCGGGCAGGAGGCGTTCGCGGGCCAGCGCGAGCCGTTCACGGTCGGTGTCGACGCCCGTGACGTGCGCGCCGCGGGCAGCCGCGATCAGCAGCGCCAGCCCGGAGCCGCAGCCGATGGAGAGCATGCGTGTGGCGGCCCCGACTTCGAGCCGCTGGTACACCGCTTCGTACAGCGGTGCCAGCATCCGCTCCTGGATCTCGGCCCAGTCGCGGGCGCGGGTACCGGCGTCCACCGTGGCGGAGGAATCCGCGTACCTGTGGTGCCGGACGAGCGTTGGTGTCATGAAAGCGCCCCAATCCGCCAAGAGGTCGGTCGTGCCCGAGTGGACGGCCCCCCGTGTGCGAAGGCCCGCAGCCCCCGTATGTCAGAGAACTCCGCTTCCGCGGTCTCGTCCAGGGGTTGAATGGCAATGCTTGTGCGCCCCTGTCGTGCACCCCCGCCGACCAGCAGCTCCGGCGGAATGATCCACACGACATCGGGCCCTGCGGGCTCGTGCTCTTCCTCACCCAGTCTTACCCGACACGTGACGCGCAGCACGTCGAGCACTCGACGCCCCGTACGCGGCGGGCTCCGTGCACGGGCCAGGCCGGTGCCCGGGACGTGTGGAACGCCGGGTAGTGTCGCCCTTGTCCCGGCCGACGCCGGCGCATCCCGGAGCCCGTTGGAGCTCCCGCGCCGCCCCCGCGACCACGCGCCGGACGTACGAGGCGCTACGTACCACCTTGGTGCGAGCTGTGAACCTTCTCCGCAGATCTGCGCACCCGCCCTCGTCCGGACGCATCAACGGCAACTGACTGGTACGTGCAAATTATTTGGGATGCCCCAGAATAGGAACACAGGGGCACTCAGGCTCGTTGTCACGACGTGAGCACGACACCACCTGTACTTGCCGCAGAGCTGGCACAGGCGTGGGCCGATATTCAGCGGTACCACCCCGAGCTGCCCGATCTTGCCGCGCCCGAGTCCCTGATCGGAGAGTCGTCGTCCGCCTGTGGCGCCGAGCTCTCTTTCGAGCGACTGCTGCATGAGGCAGTCCATGGCATCGCCGCCGCGAGAGGTGTCCGCGACACCTCGCGCGCCGGCCGTTACCACAACCGACGATTCCTCGCGATCGCCGAGGAGATGGGCCTCGATCATGCCGAGGAACCCCATCCCAGCAGCGGATTCTCGCTGGTCACCCTGAACCCGGAGGCCAAGCGGAGGTACCGGCCGACCATCGAACGGCTGCAGCGCGCGCTCAAGGCGCACACCGTCGCCACAGCCGCCGACACCAAGCGTTCCTTCCGAGGGCCGGCCGCCCGGCACGGCTCCTCCGGAGGCGGCGTGCGGGTCAAGGCCGTCTGCGACTGCGGACGCAATGTGCGCGTGGTTCCCTCGGTCCTCGCGCAGGCCCCCATCGTCTGCGGCGGCTGCGGAAAGCCGTTCCGGATTCCGGAAGCGGCGGTCGCGGTGGGGTGACCCGATGCGGTGTGGCACAATGGACAGCTGTACTCGACAGTCGCATAGGACCCCTCTCTCCTCCGACTGACGCGTCCGTCGGGCACGCGAGTACCGCAACCCCACGTGGCATCTACGTTGTGCCCAACCACGTCAAGACCAGGAGACACCACTTCCGTGGCAGTCAAGATCAAGCTGAAGCGTCTGGGCAAGATCCGTTCGCCTCACTACCGCATCGTCGTCGCCGACTCCCGTACCCGCCGTGATGGTCGGGCCATCGAGGAGATCGGCCTGTACCACCCGGTACAGAACCCCTCGCGCATCGAGGTCAACGCAGAGCGCGCGCAGTACTGGCTGTCCGTCGGCGCCCAGCCGACCGAGCCGGTTCTCGCGATCCTCAAGCTCACCGGCGACTGGCAGGCCCACAAGGGTCTTCCGGCCCCGCCGCCGCTCCTGCAGCCGGAGCCCAAGGCTGACAAGCGCGCGCTGTTCGAGGCTCTGACCGCGGACGGCGACGAGGCCAAGGGTGAGGCCATCACCCAGAAGGCCAAGAAGGCCGACAAGAAGGCGGACGAGGCGGCTGACGCTGCGTCCACCGAGTCGACCGAGGCCTGAGCATGCTCGAGGAGGCTCTCGAGCACCTCGTGAAGGGCATCGTCGAAAATCCCGACGATGTGCAGGTCGCCTCGCGCGACCTGCGTCGTGGACGCGTGCTGGAAGTCCGGGTTCACCCGGACGACCTCGGCAAGGTGATCGGTCGTAACGGCCGCACCGCTCGCGCTCTGCGTACCGTCGTGGGTGCCATCGGCGGCCGTGGTATCCGCGTCGACCTCGTCGACGTGGATCAGGCTCGCTGAAGAGTTGAACACCGGCCAGGGCCGGGGAGGGCTTTCGAGCCGTCCCCGGCCTTTGTCGTCCGTAAACGATCACCTGGAGAAGTAGCGTGCAGTTGGTAGTCGCACGGATCGGCCGTGCCCATGGCATCAAGGGCGAGGTCACCGTCGAGGTGCGCACGGACGAGCCCGAGGTGCGGCTCGGCCCCGGTGCCGTCCTGGCCACCGAACCCGCCGAGACGGGACCGCTGACGATCGAGTCCGGCAGGGTTCACAGCGGCAGGCTGCTGCTCCGCTTCGAGGGCGTACGCGACCGTACGGGCGCGGAGGCCCTCCGTAACACCCTGCTGATCGCCGAGGTGGACCCGGACGAGCTTCCGGAGGACCCCGAGGAGTTCTACGACCATCAGCTCATGGACCTCGACGTGGTCCTCGCCGACGGCACCGAGGTCGGCCGGATCACCGAGATCACGCACCTGCCGTCCCAGGACCTGTTCATCGTGGAGCGCCCGGACGGCAGCGAGGTGATGATCCCCTTCGTCGAGGAGATCGTCGGCGAGATCGACCTGGAGGAGCAGCGCGTGGTCATCACCCCGCCGCCCGGGCTGATCGACGAGAGCGAGGCCGTGGTCGCCACCTCGCGCGAGGAGGAGGGCGACGAGTCCACCCCGTCCGGGGACGGGAACCGATGAGGCTCGACGTCGTCACGATCTTCCCGGAGTACCTGGAGCCGCTGAACGTCTCGCTCGTCGGCAAGGCCCGGGCCCGCGGCCGGCTCGATGTGCACGTCCACGACCTCCGGGAGTGGACCTACGACCGGCACAACACGGTCGACGACACCCCTTACGGCGGTGGTCCCGGCATGGTCATGAAGACCGGCCCCTGGGGCGACTGCCTGGACGAGACGCTCGCCGACGGCTACGAGGCCGGTGCGCACTCCCCGGTGATCGTGGTGCCAACGCCCAGCGGGCGCCCCTTCACCCAAGAACTGGCCGTGGAGCTCTCCGAGCGGCCGTGGCTGATCTTCACGCCCGCCAGGTACGAGGGCATCGACCGCCGGGTGATGGACGAGTACGCCACGCGTATGCGGGTCGTCGAGGTGTCCATCGGGGACTACGTCCTGGCCGGCGGGGAAGCCGCCGTACTGGTCATCACGGAGGCCGTGGCGCGGCTGCTGCCGGGTGTCCTCGGCAACGCCGAATCGCACCGCGACGACTCCTTCGCGCCGGGTGCCATGGCGAATCTGCTGGAGGGCCCCGTCTACACCAAGCCGCCCGAGTGGCGCGGTCGCGGTATTCCGGAGGTCCTGCTCAGCGGTCACCACGGCAGGATCGCGCGCTGGCGCCGGGACGAGGCATTTCGTCGAACCGCGCTCAACAGGCCGGATCTGATTGAGCGTTGCGAGGCATCGGGCTTCGACAAGAAGGACCGGGAGATGCTTTCCATCCTCGGCTGGTCCCCGGGGCCCGGCGGCCGATTTTGGCGCAGGCCCGAGGGCATGGAAGAATAACGCTGCTGTACGTCCGGTGTGCGCCCCTGCCACAGGGGGAAAGACGCCCGCCCGACGCGATCAGCACCCGAATCTTTCCTCTCTCCCGTCGATGACCTGTGGCATCGGCGAAGAAAGCAGACAACATGTCTCATCTGCTCGATGGCGTCAACGCCGCTTCGCTGCGTACCGACGTCCCGGCCTTCCGCGCCGGTGACACCATCAACGTCCACGTGCGCGTGATCGAGGGCAACCGCTCCCGTATCCAGCAGTTCAAGGGCATCGTCATCCGCCGCCAGGGCGCGGGCGTCAGCGAGACCTTCACGGTCCGCAAGGTGTCCTTCAGCGTCGGCGTCGAGCGCACCTTCCCGGTGCACAGCCCGATCTTCGAGAAGATCGAGCTCGTCACCCGCGGTGACGTCCGTCGCGCCAAGCTGTACTTCCTCCGTGAGCTGCGCGGCAAGGCCGCGAAGATCAAGGAGAAGCGCGACCGCTGAGCTGACTCCAAGGTCCTCGGTACGGCCGGATAAGCTTCGGCTCCGATGGACACGGACACACAGCACACAGAGCGCGATCGCTCCTCCGGACCCGCAGAAGGGCCGGAGGAGGGGTCGCGCTCTTCGCGTATCCCGGGCCGGATATCCACGGCGATGTCCTGGAGGCGTGCCGCCTCCCTGGGCGCCGCCCTCACGGTGATCCTGCTGCTGTTCAGCAACTTCGTGGTGCAGCCCTTCCTCATTCCCAGCGGCTCGATGGAGTCGACGCTGCGGGTCGGGGACCGGGTCCTCGTCAACAAACTGGCGTACCGTTTCGGCTCCGCACCACAGCGTGGCGACGTAGTGGTCTTCGACGGCACGGGCTCCTTCGTCCAGGAGACGTCCGGGGGCGACCCCGTCACCGCCCTGCTGCACGGCGCGGCCGCGTCTCTCGGTCTGGCCGAACCCGCCGAGACCGACTTCGTGAAGCGGGTGGTGGGCGTGGGCGGCGATCGCGTGGTCTGCTGCGACCGGCAGGGGAGGCTCCAGGTGAACGGGCGGTCCGTGGACGAGGAGTACCTGCACCGGGGCGACGAACCGTCCTCGGTGGCGTTCGACATCGTCGTACCCGAAGGCACCCTGTGGATGATGGGCGACCACCGCAGCAACTCGCGTGACTCCCGGGAGCTCCTGGGGCAGCCCGGTGGCGGCATGGTCCCCGTGGACATGGTGATCGGGCGGGTCGACTGGCTCGGCTGGCCGCTGGGCCGGCTGGGCTCCCTGCCCGGCACCGGCGCCTTCGACGGCGTAGGCGTACCGGGCGGAGCCCATGGGTAACCGCGGGCGCCCGCGCGGAGTGTCGGACGAGGAGGTCCCGCTGCCGACCGGGACCAGACCCACCACTCGCCGTTCGCTGCCGACCCGGGCGGAGCGCCGCAAACTGGCCCGCAAGGTCAAGCGGCGCCGGCGCAGGTCCGCGGCGAAGGAGATCCCCCTCCTCATCCTCGTGGCGCTGCTGATCGCGCTGGTCCTCAAGACCTTCCTGGTGCAGGCGTTCGTGATTCCGTCCGGTTCGATGGAACAGACCATCCGGATCGGCGACCGGGTACTGGTGGACAAACTCACGCCGTGGTTCGGTTCCAGGCCGGAGCGCGGCGACGTCGTCGTGTTCAAGGACCCGGGAGGCTGGCTCCAGCAGGAGCAGGCCACCCAGGAGAAGGACCCGCCCATCGGCCTCAAGCAGGCCGAGGAACTGCTCACCTTCATCGGGCTGCTGCCGTCCGACGACGAGCAGGACCTGATCAAGCGGGTGGTGGCCGTCGGCGGCGACACCGTCAGATGCTGCGGCGAGGACGGCCGGCTCACGGTCAACGGTGTACCGCTCAATGAGCGATACGTGCATCCCGAGGACAAACCGTCCACCCTCAAGTTCGAGGTAGAGGTCCCGGCGGGCCGCATCTTCGTGATGGGTGACCACCGGTCCAATTCCGCCGACTCGCGTTTCCATCTCGACGAACCGGAAAAGGGCACGGTTTCCGAGGACGAGGTCGTGGGCCGGGCCGTCGTGATCGCATGGCCGTTTGATCACTGGCGCAAGCTGGAGGAACGGGAGACGTACGCCTCGGTCCCGGCCGCGGGCCCGGGGACGGCGGCCGGGACCGCCGGGTCGAATAGTGTGTCCTCCCGGGATCGATACGGAATGGTCCCGCTCCCGACCCCTGCGGAACTCCCGCTCGTTATGGGAGTGGTGGGCCTGCACCGACTAGGGCGCGGGCGGTGGCACGGATTGAGGAGTGGATGTGGGGGATTTGGCGGTCGGCGCACGATCCGGACACGACGAACCCGAGGACCGGCCGGAGCATTCCGGGTCTCAGGGGGAGGCGTCGGTGGGCCGGACGGAGAGTGACGGCGACTCCCCGGACAGTGGTGGCAAGGCTCCGAAGAAGCAGCGCTCCTTCTGGAAGGAGCTGCCGCTGCTCATCGGTATCGCGCTGATTCTTGCGCTGCTGATCAAGACATTCCTGGTTCAGGCGTTCTCGATCCCGTCCGACTCCATGCAGAACACGCTGCAGCGGGGCGACCGGGTGCTGGTCGACAAGCTGACCCCGTGGTTCGGCTCGGAGCCGGAGCGCGGCGAGGTCGTGGTCTTCCACGACCCGGGCGGCTGGCTTGAGGACACCGTGACGCCCGAGCCCAATGTGGCGCAGAAGTTCCTCAGCTTCATCGGTCTGATGCCGTCGGCCGAGGAGAAGGACCTGATCAAGCGGGTCATCGCGGTCGGCGGCGACACGGTGGAGTGCAAGAAGAACGGGCCGGTGACCGTCAACGGCAAGGCGCTGGACGAGAAGTCGTTCATCTTCGCCGGGGACACTCCCTGCAACGACGAGCCGTTCGGGCCGATCAAGGTGCCCGACGGCCGTATCTGGGTGATGGGTGACCACCGCAGCAACTCGCTGGACTCCCGGTACCACCAGGAGCTGCCCGGCCAGGGCACGGTCTCCACGGACGAGGTCGTCGGCCGGGCTGTCGTCGTCGCCTGGCCGATCAACCGCTGGGCGACGCTGCCGGTCCCCGGCACCTTCGACCAGCCCGGGCTGAACGCGGCCGCGGCGATGGCGCCGGGTGCACTGGGTGTAGCCGGAGCGCTGCCCCTCGTGTTGTGGCGCCGCCGGAGGCTGACCCGCGGGCATACCGCCGGGTAGGGTGCCGACTCGGATCAGCGATTGTCGATCTCCGATGGGGGAGCGCTGGGATGAGCGGTACGCAACGCAACGATGACGGCCGCGGCCGGGCCGGCACCATGGTGTCGGCTCTGGCCGTGGCCGTCGGCTGTGTGCTCTTCCTCGGCGGATTCGCCTGGGGAGCGGTGGTGTACAAGCCGTACACGGTGCCGACCGCATCCATGAGCCCGACGGTCAACGCCGGGGACCGGGTGCTCGCGGAGCGGATCGACGGCGCCGATGTGAGGCGCGGGGACGTCGTGGTCTTCACCGATTCGGTATGGGGCAACCAGCCGATGGTGAAGAGAGTGGTCGGTGTCGGTGGCGACAAGGTCGCCTGCTGCGACGCCGAGGGGCGGCTCACCATTAACGGCGAGCCGGTCGAGGAACCGTATCTGCAGGCGCAGTTGCCCGCAGGGGGCCAGGCGGCGGCCCCGGCCGCGCAGCAGGACTTCACGGCCGTGGTTCCCAAGGGCCAGGTGTTCCTCCTGGGCGACGAGCGCAGCACCTCGCTGGACTCCAGGGTCCACCTGGAGGACCCCGGACAGGGGTCGGTTCCGCTCAGCGCCGTGCAGGCGCGGCTGGACGCCGTCGCATGGCCGTCGCAGAGCCTGATCGAGAGGCCGGAGAGCTTCGCGGGGCTGCCCGGCGGGATCTCGGCCGGCGGACCGCTGCCGCTCCAGCTCGGCGCGGTGCTGGTGGGCGTCGTACTCATCCTGGGCGGGGCCGCCGCCGGCCCGATCGCGGCACGCGCCTCGCGCCGCGGCCGCACAGCGGGGCCCGCGAGTGCCCGCTGAGTCGCGCAGGGTGGCCCGGGTGGTGCTCCTCGACCCGGACGACCGCATCCTGCTCCTGCACGGATTCGAACCGGACGACCCGGCGAAGTCCTGGTGGTTCACTCCGGGTGGCGGCCTGGAGGGCGAGGAGACCCGGGAAGAGGCCGCACTGCGCGAACTCGCTGAGGAAACCGGGATCACGGACGTGGAACTCGGCCCGGTGCTCTGGAAGCGGACCTGCTCGTTTCCGTTCGACGGGCGGCGCTGGGACCAGGACGAGTGGTACTTCCTGGCCCGAACGGCGCAGACCGTTACCGCCCCCACGGCCTTCACCGATCTGGAGCTGCGGAGTATCGCGGGCTCCAGGTGGTGGACTTCCGCCGAACTGCTCGCGGCGCGTGAGACGGTGTACCCGACCAGACTCGCCGAGCTGCTGCGCACGCTGCTCGATGAGGGTCCTCCACGTCATCCGCTGGTCCTGGCCCCCGAAATCGTCTAATCGACCGGGAGCGGGAGAGGCTGACGCACAATAGGGGGACGCACGGCTGAAGGGGAACATGCCATGAGCGCCGAGGACCTCGAGAAGTACGAGACCGAGATGGAGCTGAAGCTCTACCGGGAGTACCGCGATGTCGTCGGTCTGTTCAAATATGTGATCGAGACCGAACGGCGCTTCTACCTCACCAACGACTACGAGATGCAAGTGCACTCGGTCCAGGGTGAGGTCTTTTTCGAGGTGTCCATGGCGGACGCCTGGGTCTGGGACATGTACCGGCCCGCCCGATTCGTCAAACAGGTCCGTGTTCTGACCTTCAAGGACGTCAACATCGAGGAGCTCAACAAGAGCGATCTCGAACTTCCGGGTGGCTGAGTTATCCACAATCGCTGAGTTATCCACCAAGATCCACCAGGTCCGGCCCGACGCGGCAGAGTCGGTGCCGGAGGTGGTGCCGAATGAACGCACGGGGGGCACTCGGGCGGTACGGCGAGGATCTGGCGGCGCGGCTGCTGACCGAAGCGGGTATGGCGGTCCTGGCGCGCAACTGGCGGTGCCGTGCCGGAGAGATCGACATCGTCGCAGGTGACGGCGATGCCCTGGTCATCTGCGAGGTCAAGACCCGCAGAGCGGGTGCCTTCGAGCATCCGATGGCGGCCGTCACACCGGCCAAGGCCGACCGGCTGCGAAGGCTCGCCGGGATCTGGCTCGACCGGCACGGCGGACCGCCGTCCGGTGGGGTCCGGATCGATCTGGTCGGAGTGGTCCTGCCCCGGCGTGGAGCACCCGTCGCCGAGCATGTGCGGGGGGTGGCCTGATGGGGTTCGCTCGTGCGTGTTCGGTGGCGCTGGTCGGTGTCGAGGGCGTGGTGGTGGAGGTCCAGGCGGACCTGGAGCCGGGAGTGGCTGCGTTCACCCTGGTGGGACTGCCCGACAAGAGCCTGGTGGAGAGCCGGGACAGGGTCAGGGCCGCGGTGGTCAATTCGGGTGCCGAATGGCCGCAGAAGAAGCTCACGGTGGGTCTCTCCCCGGCATCGGTGCCCAAGAGCGGCAGCGGGTTCGATCTCGCCGTCGCGTGCGCGGTACTCGGTGCGGCGGAACGCATCGATCCGGCGGCCATCGCCGATGTGGTGATGATCGGAGAGCTGGGCCTGGACGGCAGGGTCCGTCCGGTGCGCGGGGTGCTGCCCGCGGTGCTCGCCGCGGCGGAGGCGGGGTACCGCCACGTGGTCGTCCCGGAACAGACCGCAGGGGAGGCGGCCCTCGTACCGGGTGTCTCGGTCCTCGGCGTACGGAGCCTGCGACAGCTTATCGCCGTGCTCGCGGACGAGCCGGTCCCCGAGGAACCGATGGCGGCCCAGGGGCGCCCCGACAGCATGCTGGCCGGGCTGATGATGCCCGGAGCGGGGGTCGGGACGGGTCTTGCCCCGTTCGCGGCGCAGGGCAGCGACGGCCACCGGCCCGACCTCTCGGACGTCGCCGGGCAGCACAGACCGCGCAAGGCCCTTGAGGTGGCAGCGGCGGGGGGCCACCACCTGCTGCTCTCGGGCCCGCCGGGCGCGGGGAAGACCATGCTGGCGGAACGGCTCTCGGCGATCCTGCCGCCGCTGACCCGTCAGGAATCCCTCGAAGTGACGGCGGTGCATTCGGTGGCGGGCATTCTCCCGCCCGGTGAACCCCTGGTCACCAGGGCGCCGTACTGCGCACCGCACCACTCGGCGACGATGCAGTCCCTCGTGGGCGGGGGCAACGGCCTTCCGCGGCCAGGGGCGGTCTCGTTGGCTCACAGAGGTGTGCTCTTTCTGGACGAGGCACCTGAGTTCTCCGGACGGGCGCTCGACGCGCTGCGGCAGCCGCTGGAGTCCGGGCACGTGGTCGTCGCCCGCGCGGCCGGAGTGGTCCGGCTGCCCGCGCGCTTCCTCATGGTGCTGGCCGCCAACCCGTGCCCCTGCGGGCGGCACACCCTCAGTGGGGCGGGGTGCGATTGCCCGCCCTCCATGATCCGGCGCTACCAGTCGAGGCTCTCCGGGCCGCTGCTCGACCGGGTCGATCTGAGGGTCGAGGTGGAGCCCGTCAACCGGGCGGACCTCATGGGGCGCGGCGGGCGGGGAGAGACGACGGCCGAGGTTGCCGCCCGGGTGCGGGAGGCCAGGGAGCGGGCGGCGGACCGGCTCGCCGGCACCCCCTGGGCCACCAACAGTGAGGTGCCGGGGCATGAGCTGCGGACCAGGCTCCTCGTGGCCCCCGGTGCGCTGCTCGCGGCCGAGCGCGACATGGAACGGGGAGGTCTGACGGCACGGGGACTGGACCGGGTGCTGCGAGTGGCGTGGACCGTCGCGGATCTCCGGGCCGCCGACCGCCCCGACGCCTCGGATGTCGCGGTCGCCCTGGAAATGCGGACGGGCATCCAGCGAGGGGTGCCGATGGAGACCGGGGCGTCATGAACCGGCTGGTGGAGGGGGCTGGAGTAGCGGGACGGGACCGGCGCGGGAGGCCGGCGGGCGGTGGCTCCGGCGGATACGGGGAGCGGGGCGACCGGGCGGGCTGCGATGACCGGGAGCGGCTGGCGCGGGTTGCTCTGACGCGGATTCTCGAACCGGGTGACGAACGTGCCGGCCGCTGGTTGCGGGAGACCGGTCCGGTCGAGCTCGTCCGGCGCCTCACCGCCGGCGACGGCCCGGCGGAGCAGCTGCCGGGGATGACGGCCGTGCGGCTGGGCGGATACCGCTTACGGGCGTCGGCAGCCGAACCGGAGCGGGATCTGGCGGCGGTGGCCGCGGCCGGCGGGCGATTCCTCTGCCCCGGAGACCGGGAGTGGCCGACGCAGCTCGACGATCTGGGCGATGCCAGGCCCGTGGGCCTGTGGGTGCGGGGGCGTTGTGACCTGCGCCTGTGGGCACTGCGCTCGGTCGCGGTGGTCGGCGCCCGGGCCTGCACACCGTACGGCGCGCACATGGCCGCGAATCTCGGTTCCGGACTCGCGGAGCGCGGCTGGGTGGTGGTCTCGGGGGCCGCGTACGGAGTGGACGGGGCGGCGCATCGCGGAGCCCTCGCCGCGGGCGGCGCGACGACGGCGGTGCTCGCTTGCGGAGTGGACGTGTCCTACCCGCGGGGTCACGCCGAGTTGATCGGACGCATGGCCGAACAGGGGCTGGTCATCAGTGAGTTGCCGCCGGGTTCCCATCCGACGCGCAGCAGGTTCATCCTCCGTAACCGGGTGATCGCGGCCCTGACCAGAGGGACGGTCGTGGTCGAGGCCGAGTACCGCAGCGGTTCACTCGTCACCGCCCGCAGCGCCCAGCGGCTCGGCCGCTTCACGATGGGAGTGCCCGGCCCCGCGACCAGTGGACTGTCGGCCGGCGTCCATGAACTACTGCGCGGTGAGGGCGTGTTGGTGACCGACGCTGCCGAAGTGGTCGAACTCGTCGGCGACATCGGTGATCTCGCTCCCGAGCGGCGCGGCCCCGTGCTCCCCAGGGACCTGCTCGACGCCGTGACCGCACGGGTCCTGGAGGCTCTGCCGTACCGGGGTGCCGTCGAGGGCCGGGAGGTGGCGCGCACCGCCGGACTCACCGCCGACGAGGCGCTCGGCCGGCTGTACGAACTGCACTCACTGGGGTTCGTCGAACGGGAAGGCGACGGATGGCGGTTGACGCGGAGGCCGACATGCAACGAGGACGAGCGGCGAGGCGGTACTTGACCTGGAGCATTCGGGTGAAAAGGTGAGGCCGATGACCTCGGCGGCTCTCTTGGCGATGCCTCCGGGGCCGGCGCACGCGGCGACGGCCCCGGATGTCAGTCATGACCGGCGGTGCGCGCGATGGGGCAGAATCGCCCGGTGCAGGCCCCCGGTCCTGCGCGCACCGCGACACTTCGGTCACGCTACGCTCACAAGGGTTCCGCACCAGACAGAAGTTCCCCAGCGCTTCACAGCAGAACGGCTCAAGGCACCACATGCCCCAGCACACCTCCGGGTCTGACCGCGCGGCAGTACCACCGGCCGCGCGTGGCACTGTGCGCCCAGCTGCCCCCTCCTCGCTCGACGAGTTGTGGCGTTCCTACAAGTCCACGGGCGACGGGCGGCTGCGGGAGCAGCTGATCCTGCACTACTCGCCCCTGGTGAAGTACGTCGCCGGCCGGGTGAGCGTCGGGCTGCCGCCCAACGTGGAGCAGGCGGACTTCGTCTCCTCCGGAGTCTTCGGGCTCATCGACGCCATCGAGAAGTTCGACGTCGAGCGGGCCATCAAGTTCGAGACGTACGCGATCACCCGGATCCGAGGCGCGATGATCGACGAACTCAGGGCGCTGGACTGGATCCCCCGCTCCGTCAGGCAGAAGGCGCGGAATGTGGAGCGTGCCTACGCCACGCTGGAGGCGCAGCTGCGGCGCACGCCGTCGGAGGCGGAGGTGGCCGCGGAGATGGGCATCGCTCTGGAGGAACTGCACGCCGTTTTCAGCCAGTTGTCACTGGCCAACGTGGTGGCCCTGGAAGATCTGCTGCACGTCGGCGGCGAGGGCGGCGACCGGCTGAGCCTGATGGACACGCTGGAGGACACGGCCGCCGACAATCCGGTGGAGGTCGCCGAGGGCCGTGAGCTCAGACGGTTGCTCGCCCGGGCCATCAATACGCTCCCCGAGCGGGAGAAGACGGTCGTCACCCTCTACTACTACGAAGGGCTGACCCTCGCCGAGATCGGCAACGTCCTCGGGGTCACCGAGAGCCGGGTCAGCCAGATCCACACGAAGTCCGTGCTGCAACTCCGGGCGAAACTGGCCGACGCGGGACGTTGAGCCAGTCCTCGGACAACGGCTCTCCGGCAGCCGGCCGGGGTGGCTTCGGCCACCCGAACAGAGGCGCGCACCCCCTCCCGAACACCTGCCGCCGTAGAGTGGACGCGTGCCCAGGATTCGAGCGGCCTCCGTGGCCGAGCACCGGACCATGCAGCGTGGCGCCCTCCTCGACGCCGCACGCTCCTTGCTGTCCGAGGGCGGTACGGAGGCGCTGACCTTCCCCGCTCTCGCCGAGCGCACAGGGCTCGCCAGGTCCTCCGTCTATGAGTACTTCCGCTCCCGTGCGGCCGTCGTGGAAGAGCTCTGCGCCGTCGACTTCCCCGTCTGGGCGGCCGAGGTCGAGAACGCGATGGCGCGTGCCGGGACGCCGGAGGGGAAGATCGAGGCGTACGTCCGCAGGCAGCTCGACCTCGTCGGGGACCGGCGCCACCGCGCGGTCGTGGCGATCTCCGCGAGCGAGCTGGACGCGGGCGCACGCGAGAAGATCCGGGCCGCGCACGGGGGGCTGATCGCCATGATCGTCGAGGCGCTGAGCGATCTCGGACATGCGCAGCCGAGGCTCGCGGCGATGCTGCTGCAGGGCTCGGTGGACGCCGCCGTGCGCCGTATCGAGCTGGGCGCGGCCGAGGAACCGGGCGTGGTCGCCGAGACGGCCGTCGCGATGATCCTGCGCGGAGTCCGGGGCTGACGGTCGCCACGGCCGCGGCCGACGCGAGCATTCCCGCGTGCGGCGCGTGCCCGGCCGGCCCGCGCACTCCGTAGCCCGCCTCCCGGCTCCCGGCCACCGGCCCGGACCCCGCACCGGCCGGGGGCCGCGGCTCCGGTACGCCGAACACCGGCAGCAAGCGGGAAGGGCCGCGCCTCAGCAGGGAGGGCGGCAGCAGCGTCAGAGGGTCCAGATAGCTCCCGCCGCGTCGCAGCCCCCAGTGCAGGCAGGCTCCAGGGCAGTGGAAAGGTCCCGTCTCCAGAACCGCCACCGCCTGACCGGCCACGACCTCCTCGCCCTCGGCGACCAGGGCCCGCACCGGCTCGTACGTGGTGCGCAGAGATGGTTCCCCGCTCCCGGCCACCTCGATGGCGAGCACCCCCCGTCCGGCCACCGGCCCGGCGAACGACACACGGCCGGAGGCGGCCGCCAGCACCGCGGCGCCCGGTTGTGCGGTGAGGTCGGCGCCGCGGTGACCCGGCCCGTACGGCCCGGCGGGCGGCTCCCACCCGCGTACCACCGCGGGGCGGCCCGCCAAGGGCCACGAGCGGTCTCCGTCCGGCGCGGGCCGCCCGGACGCATGGGCGCCGGCACAGGCGGCCGCCACCGCGAGGAGGGCCGCGGACACGGCGAACAGAACGGCGGCAGGGCGGCGGGACAGGTGCTTTCCAGGTGTGCGGAGCATGACCGCAACGCTGCCCGGAGCCGCCGGTCCGCGGGGATCATGAACGCGATCTGTGGACAACGGACGGGTTGTGGACAGCGCCGTCACCCGGCACCCGACGGGTCCCGTACACTTTCCTTGGCGATCCGGGTGACCGGGTCGACTTCGCACGCCCCGCCACCACCCTCTCTGCGGACGGTGGCCGCGCTCCTCGGTCCCTTGTGGCACGGCGCGTCGGGGCGTCAGGCGCGACAGCAATCCTGCGGTCGCGATAACCGAGTACCTCAAGGAGTACGGCCATGGCCGTCGTCACGATGCGGGAGCTGCTGGAAAGCGGCGTCCACTTCGGTCACCAGACCCGTCGTTGGAACCCGAAGATGAAGCGCTTCATCTTCACGGAGCGCAACGGCATCTACATCATCGACCTGCTCCAGTCGCTGTCGTACATCGACCGCGCCTACGAGTTCGTCAAGGAGACCGTCGCCCACGGCGGTTCCATCATGTTCGTCGGCACCAAGAAGCAGGCGCAGGAAGCGATCGCCGAGCAGGCGACGCGCGTGGGCATGCCCTACGTCAACCAGCGCTGGCTCGGCGGCATGCTGACCAACTTCTCCACCGTCTACAAGCGCCTCCAGCGCCTGAAGGAGCTGGAGCTCATCGACTTCGAGGACGTGGCCGCGTCGGGCCTCACCAAGAAGGAGCTCCTGGTTCTCTCGCGCGAGAAGGCCAAGCTGGAGAAGACCCTTGGTGGTATCCGCGAGATGCAGAAGGTGCCCAGCGCCGTCTGGATCGTCGACACCAAGAAGGAGCACATCGCCGTCGGTGAGGCGCGCAAGCTCCACATCCCGGTCGTCGCGATCCTCGACACCAACTGCGACCCCGACGAGGTCGACTACAAGATTCCGGGCAACGACGACGCGATCCGCTCCGTCACCCTGCTCACCCGCGTGATCGCCGACGCCGTCGCCGAGGGCCTCATCGCCCGTTCCGGTGCCGCCACCGGTGACTCGAAGCCGGGCGAGAAGGCCGCCGGCGAGCCCCTCGCCGAGTGGGAGCGCGACCTGCTCGAGGGCGACAAGAAGGCCGACGCCGAGGTTCAGACCTCCGCCGAGACCGAGAAGGTCGCCGACGCCGAGGCTCCTGTCGCCGAGGCCGCTGCCGAGGCGCCCGCCGCCGAGGTCCCCGCTGCCGAGGCCGAGGCTCCGGCCGCGGACGCCGAGCAGGCCTGACACCCGTCACGGCTGAAGACGGCGGGGGCCGGTGCCACAGGCACCGCCCCCGCCGTTCACCCGTAGATCTTTCAGACTTCGAGAGAGAAATACAGACTCATGGCGAACTACACCGCCGCGGACGTCAAGAAGCTCCGTGAGCTCACCGGCGCCGGCATGATGGACTGCAAGAAGGCCCTCGACGAGGCCGACGGCAGCGTCGAAGGGGCCGTCGAGGCCCTCCGTATCAAGGGTCAGAAGGGCGTCGCCAAGCGCGAAGGCCGTTCTGCCGAGAACGGCGCCGTCGTCTCCCTCATCTCCGAGGACAAGACCTCCGGCGTCCTGCTCGAGCTGAAGTGCGAGACGGACTTCGTCGCCAAGGGCGAGAAGTTCCAGGCCGTCGCCAACGCGCTGGCCGCGCACGTCGCCGCCACCTCCCCGGCCGACATCGAGACGCTTCTCGCGTCCGAGATCGAGGCCGGCAAGACCGTCCAGGCGTACGTGGACGAGGCCAACGCCAACCTTGGCGAGAAGATCGTCCTGGACCGCTTCGCGCAGTTCACCGGCGGTTACGTGGCTGCGTACATGCACCGCACCATGCCCGACCTCCCGCCGCAGGTCGGCGTGCTCGTCGAGCTGGACAAGGAGAACGCCGAGGTCGCCAAGGACGTCGCGCAGCACATCACTGCCTTCGCCCCGAAGTACCTCAACCGCGACGAGGTCCCGGCCGAGACGGTCGAGAACGAGCGTCGCGTCGCCGAGGCCACCTCTCGCGAGGAGGGCAAGCCCGAGGCCGCCCTTCCGAAGATCGTCGAGGGTCGCGTCAACGGCTTCTTCAAGGACGTCGTCGTCCTGGAGCAGGCGTTCGCCAAGGACCCGAAGAAGTCCGTCCAGAAGATCCTGGACGAGGCCGGTGTCAGCCTGAAGCGCTTCGCGCGCATCAAGGTCGGCATCTGAGTCCGTCCGCGAACAACGGTGGACCCCGATAGGGTCTAGTGCAGTCGACGGCCGCACTCATGCCGGACGACCGCAGATCTGACGAGGAGGCCATTGCCGCTGAGGGACACCAGACCCACCGGCAATGGCCTTCTTCGTATGTGCACGAGGAGAATTTCCATGGACAAGGGCGCGGACGCCACACAGGCCGACCACAAGCGCGACGAGGGCACGATTTCCGGACGCTTCATGCTGAAGCTTTCGGGGGAGGCGTTCGCCGGCGGCGGGGGCCTCGGTGTCGACCCCGATGTCGTGCACACCATCGCCCGCGAAATCGCCGCGGTCGTACGGGACGGCGCGGAGATCGCGGTAGTGATCGGCGGCGGGAACTTCTTCCGTGGTGCCGAGCTCCAGCAGCGTGGCATGGACCGGGCCCGGTCCGACTACATGGGCATGCTCGGCACCGTGATGAACTGCCTCGCACTCCAGGACTTCCTGGAGAAGGAAGGCATCGACTCGCGCGTCCAGACCGCCATCACCATGGGCCAGGTCGCGGAGCCGTACATCCCGCTGCGCGCCGTGCGGCACCTGGAGAAGGGGCGCGTCGTCATCTTCGGCGCGGGCATGGGCATGCCGTACTTCTCCACCGACACCACCGCCGCCCAGCGCGCGCTGGAGATCGACGCCAAGGCCCTGCTGATGGGCAAGAACGGGGTGGACGGGGTCTATGACTCCGACCCGAAGACCAACCCCGGCGCGGTGAAGTTCGACGCCCTGGAGTACAGCGAGGTGCTCGCCCGCGACCTCAAGGTCGCCGACGCCACCGCCATCACGCTCTGCCGTGACAACCAGCTGCCGATCCTCGTCTTCGAGCTGACCGCCGAGGGCAACATCGCCCGCGCGGTCAAGGGTGAGAAGATCGGCACGCTCGTGAGTGACGAGGGCACCAGGGCCTGACGGCCCCCAAGGATGGACAACGCCTGCCGGTCGGACACCGTGCAGGTGAGGACGCGACGCAGGATGATCCGCAGGGCCCGACGATGCCGGGTCCACTCTAGACACGCAGGAGCACGTGGTGATCGAAGAAATCCTCCTCGAGGCCGAGGAGAAGATGGAGAAGGCCGTTGTCGTCGCGAAAGAGGACTTCGCCGCGATCCGCACCGGCCGTGCGCACCCGGCGATGTTCAACAAGATCGTCGCGGACTACTACGGCGCGCTGACCCCGATCAACCAGCTGGCCTCGTTCTCGGTTCCCGAACCGCGGATGGCCGTGGTGACTCCGTTCGACAAGACCGCACTGCGCAACATCGAGCAGGCGATCCGCGACTCGGACCTCGGCGTCAACCCGAGCAACGACGGCAACATCATCCGTGTGACGTTCCCGGAGCTCACGCAGGACCGCCGCAAGGAGTACATCAAGGTCGCCAAGACCAAGGCCGAGGACTCCAAGATCTCGATCCGCTCCATCCGCCGCAAGGCCAAGGAGACGCTCGACAAGCTCGTCAAGGACAAGGAGTCCGGCGAGGACGAGGTGCGCCGCGCGGAGAAGGAGCTCGACGACACCACCGCGAAGTACGTCGCCCAGGTGGACGAGCTGCTCAAGCACAAGGAAGCCGAGCTGCTCGAAGTCTGATGAACGACTCTTCCTGGGGTGCCCGGCAGGGAGCCGGTTACTGGGGCGCGCCCCACATGGGAGCCGCTCCGGCGGGTCCTGCATACGATGTGCATGACGCCCAGCAGACTCGGCCCATGCCCATCGTGCCGGACGTTCCCGACGCAGGTAGAGACGCTGACAACCGCGACGACCGGGACAGGGAAGCCGCGCGCGTCAGCGGCCCCCTGTTCCGTGACGAGATGCCGCAGGAGCCCATGTCCACCCCGCCGCAGCCCCCGCCGAAGAAGCGTGCCGGGCGTGATCTCCGCGCCGCCATAGGGGTGGGCGTGGCGCTCGGTGCCGTCATCGTCGCCTCGCTCTTCGTCGTGAAGGCCGCCTTCATCGGCGTGATCGTGGCCGCGGTCGTGGTCGGTCTGTGGGAGCTCACCTCCCGCCTGGAGGAGCGCAAGGGCATCAAGGCGCCCCTCGTGCCGCTCGCGGTCGGTGGCGCGGCGATGGTCGTCGCCGGGTACGTGCGCGGGGCGGAGGGCGCCTGGGTCGCCATGGCGCTCACGGCGCTCGCCGTCCTGGTCTGGCGGATGACCGAACCGCCCGAGGGGTATCTCAAGGACGTCACGGCCGGCGTGTTCGCCGCCTTCTACGTGCCGTTCCTGGCCACGTTCGTGGCGATGCTGCTCGCCGCCGACGACGGCCCCCAGCGCGTCCTGACGTTCCTGCTGCTGACCGTGGTCAGCGACACGGGGGCGTACGCGGTCGGCTGGCGCTTCGGCAAGCACAAGCTCGCACCGCGCATCAGCCCCGGCAAGACCCGCGAGGGTCTGCTCGGGGCCGTGAGTTTCGCCATGGCCGCAGGCGCGCTGTGCATGGAGTTCCTGATCGCCGGCGGCGCCTGGTGGCAGGGCCTGCTGCTGGGTCTCGCGGTCGCCGCCAGTGCCACCCTCGGTGACCTGGGCGAATCCATGATCAAGCGCGATCTGGGGATCAAGGACATGGGCACGCTGCTGCCCGGCCACGGCGGGATCATGGACCGGCTGGACTCGCTGCTGCCGACCGCGCCCGTGGTCTGGCTGCTGCTGGTGATTTTCGTCGGATCGGGCTGACACACCGCGCCCGCACACCGTCTGACCTGCAAAGTTGTGAGCGAGGGCCCGTTGTCCACAGGACGGCGGGCCCTTACTCGTCTGTCTGCGACACTGGAAGAACCATGCCAAAGCCCGGAGAACTCACTTTTGTCGCGCCCCGCGGAGCCAAGAAGCCGCCGCGGCATCTCGCCGACCTCACGCCCGACGAGCGCAAGGAAGCAGTCGCCGCGATCGGCGAGAAGCCGTTCCGCGCCAAGCAGCTGTCGCAGCACTACTTCGCGCGGTACGCGCACGACCCGTCGGAGTGGACCAACATTCCGGCCGCGTCGCGCGAGGGCCTCGCCGAGGCGCTGTTCCCCGACCTGATGTCCGTGGTGCGGCACATCAGCTGCGACGACGACACCACCCGTAAGACGCTCTGGAAGCTGCATGACGGGACGCTCGTGGAGTCCGTCCTCATGCGTTACCCGGAGCGGGTGACCATGTGCATCTCCTCGCAGGCGGGCTGCGGGATGAACTGCCCGTTCTGTGCCACGGGGCAGGCCGGGCTCGACCGCAATCTGTCGACCGCCGAGATCGTGCACCAGATCGTGGACGGCATGCGGGCACTGCGTGACGGCGACGTTCCTGGCGGGCCGGCGCGGCTCTCCAACATCGTCTTCATGGGCATGGGCGAGCCCCTCGCCAACTACAAGCGCGTCGTCGGCGCGATCCGCCGGCTGACCGATCCCGAGCCCGACGGGCTGGGTCTCTCGCAGCGCGGGATCACCGTCTCCACAGTGGGCCTGGTGCCCGCGATGCTGCGCTTCGCCGACGAGGGCTTCAAGTGCCGTCTCGCCGTCTCGCTGCACGCTCCGGACGACGAGCTGCGTGACACGCTCGTCCCCGTGAACACGCGCTGGAAGGTGCGGGAGGTGCTGGACGCCGCCTGGGAGTACGAGGCGAAGTCCGGCCGTCGCATCTCCATCGAGTACGCGCTGATCCGCGACATCAACGACCAGGCGTGGCGGGGTGACCGGCTCGGCCGGCTGCTCAAGGGCAAGCGGGTGCACGTCAACCTGATCCCGCTGAACCCGACGCCGGGTTCCAAGTGGACCGCCTCGCGGCCCGAGGACGAGAAGGCGTTCGTCGAGGCCATCGCGGCCCACGGCGTGCCCGTCACGGTCCGGGACACCCGCGGCCAGGAGATCGACGGGGCCTGCGGACAGCTGGCGGCCTCCGAGCGCTGAAGCGGAAGGGGCCCGGTGTAGCCTGGGCGCCACATTCAACTTCATATTCCGACAGGGGAGCGCCACAGCGCTGAGAGTGCGGCACCGAGGACAGGCTGGCCGCAGACCCTCTGAACCTCGCCCGGGTCATTCCGGGTAGGAAGTTCGGACCTTACTCAAGCTGTTGCGCCCTGCCCGCTTCCCGATGATCACTGGGAAGCGGGCAGGGCCGCGTCTCTTCCTGGTCACTTCCAGGAGGATCACATGAGCACCACCACGAAGATCACCGTGACCGCGGTCGCCGCCGCGCTCGGTGTCACGGCTCTCGCGGGCTGCGGAAGTTCCGACGACGCCTCCGAGGGGGCGAAGGGCTCCGGCTCCAAGACCGTGACGCTGGTCAGCCACGACTCCTTCAACGCCTCGAAGGACGTACTGAAGGCGTTCACCGAGGAGACCGGCTACACCGTCAAGGTCCTGAAGAGCGGTGACGCCGGTGCCGCGCTCAACCAGGAGATCCTGACCAAGGGCTCCCCGCGCGGTGATGTGTTCTTCGGCGTCGACAACACGCTGCTCTCCCGCGCCCTCGACAACGGCCTGTTCACGCCGTACGAGGCCAAGGGCCTCGACCGGGTGGCGGACGACGTGCGGCTCGACGCGGACAAGCACCGGGTCACGCCGGTCGACACCGGGGACATCTGCGTCAACTACGACAAGAAGTACTTCGCCGACAAGAAGCTCGCGCCGCCGCGGTCCTTCGACGACCTGCTGAAGCCCGCGTACAAGAACCTGCTCGTCACCGAGAACGCCGCCACCTCGTCGCCCGGCCTGGGCTTCCTCCTCGGTACCGTCGCCGCCTACGGCGAGGACGGCTACGAGGACTACTGGAAGAAGCTGAAGGACAACGGCGTCAAGGTCGTCGACGGCTGGGAGCAGGCGTACAACGACGAGTTCTCCGGCTCCGCGGGCGGCAGGAAGGCCAAGGCCGACCGGCCCCTCGTCGTCTCCTACGCCTCCAGCCCGCCCGTCGAGGTGCTGTACGCCGAGCCGCGGCCGGCCGAGGCCCCGACCGGCGTCGCCACCGGGACCTGCTTCCGGCAGATCGAGTTCGCGGGCCTGCTGGACGGCGCGAAGAACGAGGCGGGCGGCAAGGCCCTGCTGGACTTCCTGATCGGTCAGAAGTTCCAGGAGGACATGCCGCTGAACATGTTCGTGAACCCGGTCGTGAGCGACGCGAAGCTGCCGGAGCTCTTCACCGAGTTCGGCGCGAAGGTCGACGAGCCGACGACCGTGGCCCCGGAGAAGATCGCCGAGAACCGTGAGCAGTGGGTCCGGTCGTGGTCCTCGCTCGTGGTGAAGTAGCCGGCCGCTCCGTGCGCAAGGGGCAGGTACGCGGAAGCGCGGTGCGGCTCGGCCTGATGGCCGTGCCCGTCGCGTTCTTCGCGCTGTTCTTCGCCTACCCCGTCGCCGCGATCGTCGGCCGCGGGCTGAAGGACGCGGGCCGGTGGCAGTTCGGCCGGATCGGTGAGGTGCTGGGCCGGCCCGAGATCCTCGACGTCCTGTGGTTCACCACCTGGCAGGCACTCGCCTCCACCGCGCTCACCCTGATCCTCGCGCTGCCCGGCGCCTATGTGTTCGCCCGTTTCGACTTCCCCGGCAAACAGTTGCTGCGGGCCGTGGTCACGGTGCCGTTCGTGCTGCCGACCGTGGTCGTCGGGACGGCGTTCCTGGCGCTGCTCGGCCGCGGCGGTTTCCTCGACGAGCTGTGGGGTGTGCGGCTCGACACCACCGTGTGGGCGATCCTGCTCGCGCACGTCTTCTTCAACTACGCCGTGGTCGTACGGACCGTCGGCGGCCTGTGGGCGCAGCTCGACCCACGGCAGGAGGAGGCCGCCAGGGTCCTCGGGGCCGGACGGTACGCGGCCTGGCGGCGGGTCACCCTGCCCGCGCTGGCGCCCGCCGTGGCCGCTGCGGCGCTGATGGTCTTCCTCTTCACGTTCACCTCCTTCGGCGTCGTGCAGATCCTTGGCGGCCCGGCCTTCTCCACGCTCGAGGTGGAGATCTACCGGCAGACCGCCCAGCTCCTCGATCTGCCGACGGCCGCCGTACTGACCCTCGTGCAGTTCGCCGCGGTCGGTGCGATCCTCGCCGTGCACGCCTGGACCGTACGGCGGCGCGAGACCGCTCTGAAGCTGGTCGATCCGGAACAGACCGCCCGCAGGCCGCGTGGCGCCGGGCAGTGGGCGCTGCTCGGCGGGGTGCTGCTGACCGTCCTGCTGCTGATCCTGCTGCCGCTCGGTGTGCTGGTCGAGCGCTCCTTCGACGGGCCGGGCGGTTACGGGTTCGGCTTCTACGGCGCGCTGCAGTCCGCCGACGCGAGCGGCTCCACGTTCCTCGTTCCGCCGCTCGAAGCCGTCTGGAACTCGCTCCGATACGCGCTCGTCGCGACCCTCATCGCACTTGTCGTCGGCGGGCTGGCCGCGGCGGCGCTCACCAGGCGGGCGGGTCGGCTGGTGCGCGGGTTCGACGCGCTGCTGATGCTGCCGCTCGGGGTGTCCGCCGTGACGGTCGGCTTCGGCTTCCTGATCACGCTCGACAAGCCGCCGCTCGATCTGCGGACCTCCTGGATCCTGGTCCCGCTCGCGCAGGCGCTGGTGGGCGTCCCCTTCGTCGTACGGACCATGCTGCCGGTCCTGCGTGCGGTGGACGGGCGGCTCCGGGAGGCGGCGGCGGTGCTCGGGGCCTCGCCGCTGCGGGCCTGGCGCGAGGTCGACCTGCCGCTCGTGCGCAGGGCGCTGCTGGTCGCGGCGGGCTTCGCGTTCGCCGTGTCGCTCGGCGAGTTCGGCGCGACCGTGTTCATCGCGCGCCCCGACAATCCGACGCTGCCGGTCGCGGTCGCCCGGCTGCTGGGGCGGTCCGGGGAGCTCAACTACGGGCAGGCGATGGCGCTCAGCACGATTCTGATGCTCGTCTGCGCGGTCTCGCTGCTGCTGCTGGAACGTATCCGCACCGACCGATCCGGGGAGTTCTGACGATGCTGACACTGGAATCGGCCACGGTCCGCTTCGGGAAGCGGAAGGCGCTCGACGCGGTGGACCTGGAGGTCGCCGACCACGAGATCGTCTGTGTGCTCGGGCCGAGCGGCAGCGGCAAGTCGACGCTGTTGCGGGTGGTCGCCGGGCTCCAGCCCATGGACGGCGGCCGGGTGCTGCTGGGCGGCGCCGACCAGGCCGGGGTGCCGGTGCACCGGCGGGGTCTCGGCCTGATGTTCCAGGACCACCAGCTGTTCCCGCACCGCGATGTCGGCGCCAATGTCGCGTTCGGGCTGCGGATGCACGGTGCCGGGCGGGCGGAGCGGGAACGCGGAGTCGCCGAGCTGCTCGACCTGGTCGGGCTGCCGGGCGCCGGGCGCCGGGCCGTCGCCACACTGTCGGGCGGGGAGCAGCAGCGCGTCGCGCTCGCCCGTGCGCTCGCCCCCAGCCCGAAACTGCTGATGCTGGACGAGCCCCTGGGACAGCTGGACCGGAGCCTGCGCGAACGTCTGGTCGTCGAGCTCCGTACGCTCTTCGGCCGCCTGGGCACCACGGTCCTGGCCGTCACGCACGACCAGGGCGAGGCGTTCGCGCTCGCCGACCGGGTGGTCGTGATGCGCGACGGGCGGATCGCCCAGACGGGAACCCCGCTGGAGGTCTGGCAGCGGCCCGCCTCCGCGTTCGTCGCCCGCTTCCTCGGCTTCGACAACGTGGTGGACGCCGAGGTGACCGGCACGGTGGCGGACACGGTCTGGGGCAAGGTGGCCGTGCCCGAAGGGGAGTGGCAGGGTCCGTGCGAGCTGCTGGTGCGGCCGGCCGGGGTGCGGATCGGTGCTCCGGAGGAGGGCCTGCGCTGCACGGTGGGAGTGCGTACGTTCCGGGGGCACCACGTCTCCGTACTGCTGCACCCCGAGCGCGGGCCCGCGCTGGAGGCGGAGTGTGCGCTGCGGGACACCCCGGAGGAAGGCGCAGTGGCCGGGGTGACCTTCGAGGTGGCCGAGACGGTGGTCCTGGCACCGGCTGTCCGGGGGCAGTCCGGGGAGTGACCGGCTGGCGGCACCCTCCGGAGCCTGGTCCCCTGGAATCTGGCAGCACCGCCCGGGGGCCCAGGAAAGGACCACGACCATGAACGGGTCAGTACGCGAGGGGATCGACCTCACCCGTGTCTTCGACGCCCCACGGGAGCGGGTGTTCGAGGCGTGGACGACGCCGGAACGCTTCGCGGCCTGGTACGGAGGCCACGCCGACGTACCGCTCGACCGGGTGTCGATGGATGTCAGGCCGGGCGGGGAATGGAGCCTGGTCCTCGTCGTGCCGGGCACCGAGATGCCCTTTCACGGGGTGTACCGCGAGGTGGTCGAACCGGAGCGGCTGGTCTTCACGCTGAAGGACGCGAGTGCGGCCGACGAGTCCGAGGGCGAGATCGTCACCGCCACGTTCACAGGTCGCGGGCGCACCACCGAGATGACGTTCCGGCAGCGCGGTGGGAACCTCACCCCCGAGCAGTACGCGGCGGCGGAGGACGGCTGGGAGGCGTTCTTCGACACGCTCGCCACGGTCCTCGCGGACACCGCCTAGACCGGCTGTGCGGACCCGTCAGGCGGTCAGGGGCAGTGCGGCCAGTTGCGCCACTGCCCAGGTCAGCGGGGCGAACACGGCGAGCAGCGCGCCGGCGCGCAGGGCGGTGGCGCTGCGCAGGGCCGAAGCCGGGGCGCCCATCCTGAGCAGGGCGTCGGCGGTCTGGACGCGGGCCTGCTTCGCCTCCAGCGCGGAGGTCAGCAGCGTCGCGGTCGTGCAGCCCAGGACGAGTACCGCACCCAGAGCGGTGAGGGGACCGAAGGGGCGGGGCCCCGTCCCGTACAGCGCGGCGGCCGCGAGCACTCCGGACAGCACCGCGCAGACGACCCCGATCGGGCGGCCGATCCTGCGCGCCTCGTCCATCAGGACCCGGCCCGCCAGCAGGCGTACGGCTCCCGGGCGCGCGGTCTGGAGCAGTTGTCCGCAGAGGTAGGTGAGGCCGGGGCCCGCCATGGCCAGACCGATCGCCGTCAGCGTCCAGCCGGCCAGAACACCGGCCGGGGTGGCGTCCAGCCTGCCCGGCAGGGGGAACGGGCTGCCCGGCGCTCCCCGGCTCGCGTACGCCTCGACCGCGAGGCCGGCAGCGGTCAGGGCGACGCCCCACGGCAGACCGGACGGTGCCCCGGAGGGACCGGCTTCCCCGGCCGCCCCGGAGGCGTCGGAGGAGGGCGCCGGGGGCCGGGAGCGCAGGGCGCGCGCGGTCGCGAGCGCCGAGGCCACCGGTACGAGGGCGAGGAGGGTGAGGGCGGCTGCCAGCGGCAACGGGGCGCCCGCGCCCAGCAGTTCGGCCGCGCCGCCGTCGAACGGCAGCCCGGTCAGATCGCCCCGCAGGTGCAGGAAGAGGAGCAGGGCCACCATCGAGCCGAGCGTGGTGGAGACCGCCGTGGAGACGGCCGCGAGCACGGAGAGCCTGACCGGTCCGAGCCCGATGGCGGAGAGCCCCGGGCGGGGCCGGGTGCCCGGGTCCGTCCGGGCCACCGCGACGGCGAACTGCACGGTGGCCGCCAGCGGGACGAGGCACCACAGCAGGCGCAGTACCGAACCGGTGGACTGCGCCGGGTGACTGGAGGCGTACCCGAGGGTGCACAGCAACAGGAAGCCGACCCCGGCCGAGGCGGCGGCGACGAGCAGGCGCCGCATCAGGACCAGGGGATGCGTACCGCGGGTCAGACGGAGAGCGAGCACGCCGAGCGGCCTTCCGTATCGGATACGGCGGGCAGGGTGACGGTGCTGACGCGGCGGCCGTCCAGCAGGGCGACCGCGCGGTCCGCGAGCGCGGCGACCTCCACGTCATGGGTGGCGAGGACGACCGTGATGCCGTGCGAGCGGGCCGCGGTCGTCAGGGTGCGCAGGAGCTGCGTGCGGTCCGCGCGGTGCAGCGTCGCGGTCGGCTCGTCGGCGAAGATCACCGACGGCGAGGCGGTCAGTGCCCGGGCGACGGAGACGCGCTGGCGCTGTGCCTGGAGCAGCGCGTGGGGCCGCTTCTTGGCGAACGTGGCGATGTCGAGCCGCTCCAGCCATTCCAGCGCCGCCTTCTTGGCGGCCCGGTGCGAGGTGCCCCGCAGGAGCAGCGGAAGGGCCGCGTTCTCCCAGGTGGTCAGCTCCGGTACGAGCTGGGGTTCGGGGGCGATCCAGGCGAAGCGCTCGCGGCGCAGCTGTTCGCGCAGGCGCGGGCCCATGGTATGGACGGGGACGCTGTTGAACCAGACCTCGCCCTCCTGGGGCACCAGCTGTCCGGACAGGCAGTGCAGCAGCGTGGTCTTCCCGCTGCCGCGCGGCCCGGTCACGGCCAGGATCTCGCCGTCCCGGATGCCGACGGAGACACCGCCGAGGGCGGGCGAGCCGTTGTGGGAGTGGTGCAGGGAACGCGCCCAGATCACGTCGTTGTCCGGCGGGGCCACCATGGCGTACACCTCGGTTCAGTTCAGATTTCCTGTCCCCCGTACGGGGGAACGAAGACGCGGCCGATCGGTCACTCGGCACGGTAGGCAGCCCGGCCCGGGTGTGCGCACAGCACGCGGCCCGGATGCGCTCCTTCTCACTCGAAAGGCGTATCCGGGCCGCGTGGACCGTATGAAATGACCGCTGGAACGTCGTCAGCCAGGGGTCACCGTCGGGGTCAGAGCTTCGTCCACGCCTCCGTGAGCACGGACCGCAGGATGCCCTCGATCTCGTCGAAGGTCGCCTGGTCGGAGATCAGCGGCGGCGCGAGCTGGACGACCGGGTCGCCGCGGTCGTCGGCACGGCAGTACAGACCGTTCTCGTACAGCGCCTTGGAGAGGAAGCCGTACAGGACGCGCTCGGTCTCCTCGTCGGAGAAGGTCTCCTTGGTGGCCTTGTCCTTCACCAGCTCGATGCCGTAGAAGAAGCCGTTGCCGCGGACGTCGCCGACGATCGGCAGGTCGTGCAGCTTCTGCAGCGTCTTGAGGAACGCGCTCTCGGTGTCGAGGACGTGCTGGTTGAGGCCCTCGCGCTCGAAGATGTCGAGGTTGGCGATACCGACGGCCGCGGAGACCGGGTGGCCACCGAAGGTGTAGCCGTGCAGGAAGGTGTTGCCACCCTTGTAGAACGGCTCCGCCAGGCGGTCCGAGACGATGCACGCGCCGATCGGGGAGTAGCCCGAGGTCATGCCCTTGGCGCAGGTGATCATGTCCGGCACGTAGTCGAACTTGTCGCACGCGAACATCGTGCCGAGGCGGCCGAAGGCGCAGATCGTCTCGTCCGAGACGAGCAGCACGTTGTACTGGTCACAGATCTCGCGGACCCGCTGGAAGTACCCGGGCGGCGGCGGGAAGCAGCCACCGGCGTTCTGCACCGGCTCCAGGAAGACCGCGGCGACGGTCTCGGGGCCCTCGAAGAGGATCTCCTGCTCGATCTGGTCGGCGCACCAGCGGCCGTAGGCCTCCGGGTCGTCGCCGTGGATCGGGGCGCGGTAGATGTTGGTGTTCGGCACCTTGTGAGCGCCGGGAACCAGCGGCTCGAAGGGGGCCTTCAGGGCCGGCAGGCCCGTGATGGACAGGGCGCCCTGCGGGGTGCCGTGGTACGCCACCGCGCGGGAGATGACCTTGTACTTGGTCGGCTCGCCGGTGAGCTTGAAGTACTGCTTCGCCAGCTTCCACGCGGTCTCGACGGCCTCGCCGCCACCGGTCGTGAAGAAGACCTTGTTCAGGTCACCCGGAGCGTAGTTCGCGAGACGCTCCGCGAGCTCGACGGCCTTCGGGTGGGCGTACGACCACACCGGGAAGAAAGCGAGCTCCTGCGCCTGCTTGTACGCCGTCTCGGCGAGCTCATGACGACCGTGGCCGGCGTTGACCACGAACAGGCCGGAGAGGCCGTCGAGGTAGCGCTTGCCCTTGTCGTCGAAGATGTAGGTGCCCTCGCCACGCACGATGGTGGGAACGGGCGCGTTCTCGTAGTCCGACATGCGGGTGAAGTGCATCCACAGGTGGTCGTACGCGGTTCGGCTGAGGTCCTTGCTCACGGCTATCGGGTTCCCCACATATAGGTCTGCTTCTTGAGCTTGAGGTAGACGAAGCTCTCGGTGGAGCGCACACCGGGTATGGCCCGGATGCGTTTGTTGATCGTCTCCAGCAGGTGGTCGTCGTCCTCGCAGACGATCTCCACCATCAGGTCGAAGGAGCCCGCGGTCATGACCACGTACTCGCACTCGGCCATGGCCGACAGGGCTTCCGAGACGGGGTCGAGGTCTCCCTCGACATTTATGCCGACCATCGCCTGCCGGCGGAGTCCCACGGTGAGCGGGTCCGTGACGGCGACGATCTGCATCACGCCCTGGTCGAGCAGCTTCTGGACGCGCTGACGCACGGCCGCTTCGGACAGGCCGACGGCCTTGCCGATCGCGGCGTACGGACGGCGTCCGTCCTCCTGGAGCTGCTCGATGATTGCGAGAGAGACGGCATCGACCGTCGGGGACGATCCGTTCCCGGTCCTGGAGTCTGCGCTGCGACTGGCCACAGACCCACTCTGCACCGGGACTCGTCTGTCTGGCAAGCCCAGATCGATGAAATTCGTTGTTTGGGGGCCAGGATCTCACTGAATCCGAAGATGGCGGACTGTGGGTATGTCGAAAGCGTCACCGAAGCGATTAGGGTGGAATCTCATCCATCGGACAGCCGACAGGAGGGGTGGTTGTGACCACCGAGGTGCGCCGTCTGCGCAACTACATCAACGGAGAGTTCCGGGACGCCGCGGACGGGCGGACCATCGACGTGGTCAACCCGGTGACGGAAGAGGTCTACGCGACCTCCCCGCTCTCGGGACAGGCCGACGTCGATGCCGCCATGGCGGCGGCAGCCGCCGCTTTCCCGGCCTGGCGTGACGTGACGCCGGCCGAGCGCCAGAAGGCTCTGCTCAAGATCGCGGATGCCTTCGAGGAGCGTGCCGAGGACCTCATCGCGGCCGAGTCGGAGAACACCGGCAAGCCGCTGGAGCTCACCCGTACCGAAGAAGTCCCGCCGATGGTGGACCAGATCCGCTTCTTCGCGGGTGCCGCCCGGCTGCTCGAAGGCCGCTCGGCGGGCGAGTACATGGAGGGCCTGACCTCCATCATCCGTCGCGAGCCGGTGGGCGTGTGCGCCCAGGTCGCGCCGTGGAACTACCCGATGATGATGGCCGTCTGGAAGTTCGCCCCGGCGCTCGCCGCGGGCAACACCGTCGTCATCAAGCCGTCCGACACCACCCCGGCGTCGACCGTGCTGATCGCGGAGATCATCGGCCAGATCCTCCCCAAGGGCGTCTTCAACGTCATCTGCGGCGACCGTGACACCGGCCGCGCGATGGTCGAGCACCCGACCCCGGCGATGGCCTCCATCACCGGTTCGGTACGGGCCGGCATGCAGGTCGCCGAGTCCGCGGCCAAGGACGTCAAGCGCGTTCACCTGGAGCTCGGCGGCAAGGCGCCCGCGGTGGTCTTCGAGGACAGCGACATCGCCAAGGCCGTCGAGGGCATCTCCGTCGCGGGCTTCTTCAACGCCGGCCAGGACTGCACGGCCGCGACCCGCGTGCTGGTCCACGAGTCGGTCCACGACGAGTTCGTCACCGCGCTCGCCAAGGCCGCGGCCGACACGAAGACCGGGCTCCCGGACGATGAGGACGTGCTCTACGGGCCGCTCAACAACGCCAACCAGCTGAAGCAGGTCAGCGGATTCATCGAGCGCCTCCCCGCGCACGCCAAGGTCGAGGCGGGCGGTCAGCGGGTCGGCGAGAAGGGCTACTTCTACGCCCCCACCGTGGTCTCCGGCCTCAAGCAGGACGACGAGATCATCCAGAACGAGGTCTTCGGTCCGGTCATCACGGTCCAGTCGTTCACGGACGAGGCCCAGGCGCTGGAGTACGCGAACGGCGTCGAGTACGCGCTGGCGTCCTCGGTGTGGACCAAGGACCACTCGCGCGCCATGCGGATGTCCAAGAACCTCGACTTCGGCTGTGTGTGGATCAACACCCACATCCCGCTCGTCGCCGAGATGCCGCACGGTGGATTCAAGAAGTCCGGCTACGGCAAGGACCTCTCCGCCTACGGCTTCGAGGACTACACCCGCATCAAGCACGTCATGACGTCGCTCGACGACTGACCGGCGTACCGCACAGCGGTTTCACGGCCCCGGGCTCAGGCCCGGGGCCGTTTTCCGTGCCCGGGGCCCGCGCCGCATCGACAGGGTGTGCGGAACGGGCCTGCTCCGCTGGACGGTCGGGCCATTGCCCGCCTCTGCGCCGACCGGCATCCTGCGCAGGTGCGAGCGATCATGAAGGACCCCATGTCCCGCCGTTCCCTCCTGCGTCTCCTCGGGGCGGGTGCGGCCGGCGCCACCCTGGCGGGCTGCGGGGTACCCGCCGCCTACGTCGAGCCGGGCGACCGTGCCGGGCGCGACACCTCGGACGGCGACCGGTCCCTGCACTTCGCCAACTGGCCGCTGTACATCGACACCGACGACGAGGACGAGTCCCGCCGGCCCACCCTCGACGCGTTCACGCGGCGCACCGGGATCTCCGTCACGTACACCGAGGAGATCAACGACAACGACGAGTTCTTCGGGAAGATCAGCCCGTCCCTGATGAACCATCAGAGCACCGGCCGGGACCTGATCGTCCTCAGTGACTGGATGGCCGCCCGGTTCGTACGTCTGGGCTGGGTGCAGGAGATGGACCGGGCACGGCAGCCCAACGTCGCCAGGTACCTCGATCCTCAGCTGCGTTCGCCCTCCTTCGACGAGGGCCGTACGCACAGCGTCCCCTGGCAGTCCGGGATCACCGGCATCGCGTACAACCGGAGGAAGCTCGGCCGCGAGATCCAGCACACGGGCGATCTGTGGGCGGACGACCTGCGGGGCAGGGTGACGCTGCTCTCCGGGCTCGACGAGTCCTTCGCGCTGCTGATGCAGGGCAACGGGGTGGACGTCACCCGCTGGACGGCCGACGACTTCCACGAGATGTGCGAGCAGGTCGACGGGCTGGTCAGGTCCCGGCACATCCGCCGTTTCACCGGGAACGACTACATCAAGGACCTGTCCACCGGCGACGTCCTCGCCTGCCAGGCGTACTCCGGCGATGTCATCCAGCTCCAGGCGGACAACCCGGACATCGAGTTCGTGGTGCCGCAGGAGGGTGCCGAGCTGTGGGCGGAGAGCCTGATGATCCCCAACCTCGCCGGTCACAAGCGCAACGCGGAGAAGCTGGTCGACCACTACTACGAACCGGAGGTGGCCGCCGAACTGGCCACCTGGGTCAACTACGTGTGCCCGGTCCCCGCCGCCCGCGACGTACTGGCCTCCTCCAGGGACGAGGAGACCGCCGCGCTCGCCGAGGACCCGCTGATCTTCCCCGACGGGGCGATGCGCGAACGGCTGGCCATCGCCCGCGACATCACCTCCGGGGAACGCGCCGCCTTCACCAAGAGGTGGAACGCCATCGTCGGCCTGTAGGCCCGGCCACCGGTTCAGTCCCGCGACGGCTCACCGAAGGCGGTGACGATCAGGTTCATCACCACGGCGTTGGTGTTCCGGCCCTTCGCGTCCGTGGAGTTGATGCTGTAGACGAGCGTGCGCGAGAGATCGCGTGCGGACCCGATCCCCGCGTTGTAGCCCCAGCGTCCGCCGGTCTTGCCCCAGATCTGGCGGCCGCCCAGTTTCCATGAGGTCAGGCCGACGCTGTACGCCGCGGGGCCGCCCGTGCTGTAGTCGCGCACGGAAGCGTCGGGCAGCGTGAACATCTCCTCCAGCAGCGGACCGCGCACCACCTCGCCGCTGAACAGGGCCCTGATGAAGTGCTCCAGGTCCGCAGAGGTCGAGATGATGTCGCCCGCCGCCCAGCCGTCCGTGACGCTCCAGACGCTGGCATCGCGCAGCACCGTGGTGCCGTCGGCCCGCACCAGCTTCTGGTAGCCGTGGTTGTGCGGGCCGTGGATCCGGGGATCGGTGCCGGGCAACGACGTGCCGTGCAGGCCGAGCGGCTTCAGGATGCGGCGCGTGACCTCACTCTCGTAAGAGTGTCCCGTGACCTTCTCGATCAGGAGGCCGGCCACGGTGTACCCGATGTTGGAGTAGTTCTGCCGGGTGCCGGCGGGGAACAGCTCCTTCTTGGCGGTCGCGGAGGCGACCATCTCGCGCGGCGAGAAGACATGGAAGCGGTTGGCGTAGTAGTCCTCGGTCGTGCTGCCGGGGAAATCGGGGGACGGCAGGCCGCTCGTGTGATTCAGCAGCTGCCGGACGGTGACCTTTCCGTAGGCGGCCGGGACGTCTTCCGGGAGGTAGTCACGGACGGGCCGGTCCAGGCCGACCTTCCGCTCCGCGGCGAGCTGGAGGACCGTCGCCGCGGTGAAGACCTTGGTCACCGATCCCGCACGGAACCTCGCGTCCGGATCGGCCGGGCGGTTCGTTCTCAGGTCGTGCACGCCTGAGCTGCCCCGCCAGCTGCCGTCGCTGCCGGAGAGCCGTACGAGAGCGGCTGTCGCGCCGTCGTCCGGCAGCCCGGCGATCACGGCGCGCAGTGCCTCCGTGTCCGGGGGGTCGTACGCCGTGGTCGCTGTGACCGACGGGGCGGCGCCGAGGGCGGAGGCCGGGACTGCCGGGCCCGCGGCGATGCCGAGAACGAGGGCGGCGGCGAGGACCGTGCGGGTGCGGGTGTTCATCGTGATGCCTCCTGGGCGGGGAATCCGGGGGCCGCCGGTCATCTCGGGCGGCCCTGCTGACGGACTCCATCCTGGTGACCGCCGGGCCCCGGGGGATCACCCAGGCGAGCGGTCTGTGGCTGGTCGTCTTCTCGCCTGTACGCGGGAGTTGAGGGCGGCTTCTCCCTCCGGCGAGGGAGCGACGAGTCCCGACTCGTACGCGCAGATGACCGCCTGGATCCGGTCGCGCAGGCCCAGTTTGGACAGCACGTTCCCCACATGTGTCTTCACCGTGTGCTCGCTGACGACCAGTGCGCCGGCGATCTCCGCATTGGACAGGCCGCGCGCCAGATGCAGCAGGGTCTCCCGCTCGCGGGCGGTCAGCACGTCGAGACGCTCGGACGCCGACACGCCGTGCGCCGCCGGGCGTGCGGTGTACTCGGCGATCAGCCGACGGGCCACGGACGGAGCCAGCAACGAATCACCGGCGGCCACCACCCGTACCGCATGGACGAGATCGTCCCGGCGCACGTCCTTGAGCAGAAAACCGCTCGCGCCCGCGTGCAGCGCCTCGTAGACGTGGTCGTCGGAGTCGAACGTGGTGAGCATGACGGTCCGGCAACTCGTCTCCGAACTGATCGCCCGGCATGCCTCGATGCCGTCCATGACGGGCATCCGGATGTCCAGCAGGACCACCTCGGGGCGCAGCCTGCGCACCGCGTCGACCGCCTGTGCCCCGTTCGCCGCCTCCGCGACGACCTCGATGTCCGGCTGGGCGTCCAGGATCATCGCGAAGCCGCTGCGTACGAGTTCCTGGTCGTCGGCCACCACCACTCGGATCGTCAACTCGGCACCCCTTTCGTTGATGTGGTGATGGGAAGGGTGACGTGGACCCGGAAACCCCGGCCGCCGGGTCCCACGCCCGTGCGGGCCGTCCCGCCGTGTGCCGCGGCCCGTTCGCGGATGCCGATCAGGCCGAACCCGGTCGTGGTCCCGGGCCCCCGTCCGTCGTCCGTCACCGTGATCGTCACCGCGTAATCCGTGCGGTCGAGTTGTACGGAGACGTGATCGGCACCGGCGTGCTTGACCACGTTCGTCAGGGCCTCCTGCACGATGCGGTGGACGGTGGCCTCCGTGTCCAGGGGGAGCGGCCGGTCGGGACCCGTAGTCGTGTGCGTGACGTGCAGGCCGCCGGCGCGGACCCGCTCGATCAGCGCGGGGAGCCCGGCGAGCGCGGGCTGCGGTCCACGCGGTGCGTCCTGCGGGCCCTCGTCCTCGCGGAGCACGCCGAGCATCCGGCGCAGCTGCACCATCGCGTCCCTGCCGGTCTCCGAGATCGCGTCGAACGCGGCCTCCGCCCGCTCCGGCGCCGCACGGACCGCCACCGGACCGGCCTCCGCCTGCACGATCATCAGACTCACCGCGTGGGAGAGGATGTCGTGCATCTCCCTTGCGATCCGGGCCCGTTCACGCGCCGCGGCCTGCTCGGCCTCGATCCGCCGTGTCCGTTCCAGCTGCCGCGCCCGGTCCTCCACGGCCCGGGTGTACGCCTGCCGGGTGCGGGTGAGCAGCCCGAAGGCGTACGCCGCGGTGAAGACGATGAGCGAGAACACCAGCTCCCGCGCCTCGCCGGTGTTGAACGCGGTCGAGGGGAAGACGATCGCGAGCGTCAGCGCACCGAGCATCCGGCGCCGGGGCGCCGGTGCCTGGGCGGCCACGGTGTAGAGGGCGACCAGACCGGTGTACGGGAGTGTCTGCCCGGGGCCGTCGACGGCGAGCCCGTACAGGCCCTGGGCCGCGATGACCGCGAGGAGGACCCGGGCGGGTGCCCTGCGCCGCCACACCAGCGGCACCACGGTGAGCGTCGTCAGCAGATACGCGGTCGCCGTCGCCGGCTCCAGACGTGGATCGCGGGGCAGGACCCACGGCATGGTCACCGCCGCCTGCACCAGCAGGGCGACCCCGATGTCCGCCGCCCATGGGCTCCTGGAGCGCAGCGCCCGTGTTCCCGCCCCCCATATGTCCACTAGGGCTTCCGGGCCACCGCGCCGAACTGGGCGACCTCGGCCGCCGGGCTGCCGGGTTCGGCGCGCCACTGGGCGCAGGACACGATGCCCGGCTCCAGGATGTCCAGACCGTCCATGAACGCGGCGAACTCGGCGCGGGTGCGGGCGGTGATCGGCGGAGTGGCGTTCTCGTTCCAGAAGCGCATCGCCGCCTCGTTGCCCTCGCCGCCCAGCTCCAGCGTGGGGTGGGTGAGCGCCAGGTAGCTGCCGGACGGGATCGCGTCCATCAGCTTCCGTACAATGCCCTGTGCCTCGCCGGTGTCCAGGACGAAGTTCAGGATGCCGAGCATCATCACCGCGACCGGCTGCCCCAGGTCCAGGGTCGGCTCGACGGAGCGCAGGATCTGCTCCGGGTGGTGGGCGTCCGCGTCGATGTACTCCGTGGCGCCCTCGGGGGAGCTGGTGAGCAGCGCCCGTGCGTGCGCAAGCACGATCGGGTCGTTGTCGACGTACACGATGCGGGAGTGCGGGACGGTGTGCTGCGCGATCTCGTGGGTGTTGTTGAAGGTCGGCAGGCCCGTGCCGATGTCCAGGAACTGGGTGACGCCCCGGTCTCCGGCCAGATGCCGCACCACGCGGCCGAGGAACGCCCGGTCGGCGCGCGCCACTTCGCCGATGCTCGGATACATGCCGGTGACCTGGTCGCCCACCGTCCGGTCCACCGGGTAGTTGTCCTTGCCGCCCAGCCAGTAGTTCCAGACCCGGGCGTTGTGCGCGACGTCGGAACGGACGCGGGCGGGGACGGATTCGGTGCTGGGGTCGGTCACGTCTGCTCCTCTGGTGCCGGGCCGGGCATCACGGACGATGCCGCGCCTACCATCATGCCGGATTGATCAAGACGCCTTACGGGTGGGGAAGTTGGCGAGCAGGCCGTGCAGTGCGTCGACGCGGTTCGTGGTGATCGAGTCGACTCCCCGCCCGATCAGGCGGCGCATCGTGCGCTTGGTGTCGGCCGTCCACGCCGAGACCAGCATCCCGTCACGGTGCACGCGGTCCGTCAGCTCCCGGCTCACCAGACCGAACCGGTAGTTCATCCAGCGGGGCTTCACGGCGTCCACGAGCGCGGCGCGCGGCGGCACGAGCGTGTTCCAGGTCAGCGCGATCTCGGCGGACGGATCAGCCGCCCGGACGCGGAGCATCGCCCCACCGCCCGCGCAGTAGTACACCCGGTCTGCCGCCCCGCACTCGTGGACCACGCCGACGATCTTCCGTACGGAGGCGTCGGTGCAGCCGGGCAGGTCGATCATGAGGCGGTGATCCGCGGTGGCGAGCAGCGCCTCCCGCAGTGTGGGCACGCCGCCCGAGGTCAGCTCCGTCAGTTCCTGGTGGCGCAGCCGGTCGAGACGCAGCTCGTGGCCCCACAGCCGTTCCAGCGTGGAGTCGTGCAGCAGGACCGGCACGCCGTCGCGGGTGACGCGGACGTCGATCTCGACCGCGTCCGCCCCGCGTTCCAGGGCGGAGCGGACCGAGAGCAGCGTGTTCTCGCGGGCGCGGTACGGATCGCCGCGGTGTGCCACGGCGGTGACGGCGCGGACGGTGTGGAGGGGGTGAGCCATGGGGCCATTGTGGCGGGAGGTCACCGGGCGGGGGTCTCCAGCCAGTTCGCCGTGTACGTGTCGATCTCGGTGGCCAGCTTCCGCTTGCCTGCCTGGTCCAGGTAGGACGCCTCCACCGCGTTCTTCGCGAGGTCCGCCACCCCGCGCTCGTCGAGGCCGAGGAGGCGGGCCGCCACGGCGTACTCGTTGTTGAGGTCGGTGCCGAACATCGGCGGGTCGTCGCTGTTGATCGTGACGAGCACGCCCGCCCCGACCATCTCGCGGACCGGGTGCAGATCGAGATCGGCCACCGCGCGGGTGGCGATGTTCGAGGTCGGGCAGACCTCCAGGGGAATCCGGTGCTCGGCGAGGTGGTCGAGCAGCTTCGGGTCCTGGACGGAGCTGGTGCCGTGGCCGATGCGCTCGGCGCGCAGGGCGGTGAGCGCGTCCCAGACGGTCTGCGGTCCCGTGGTCTCCCCGGCGTGGGGGACCGAGTGCAGGCCCGCGGCGATCGCCCGGTCGAAGTACGGCTTGAACTGGGGGCGCTCGACGCCCACCTCCGGGCCGCCGAGGCCGAACGAGATGAGCCCTTCGGGCCGCAGGTCCAGGGCGAGGCGGGTGGTCTCCGCGGCGGCCTCCAGGCCGGCCTCGCCGGGAATGTCGAAGCACCAGCGGAGTACGACCCCGAGTTCGGCCTCGGCGGCCTTGCGCGCGTCCTCGATGGCCTCCATGAAGCCGACCTCCGGGATGCCGCGCCGGGTCGAGCTGAACGGGGTGACGGTCAGCTCCGCGTACCGGATGTTCTGGCGGGCCATGTCCCGGGCCACCTCGAAGGTGAGCAGCCGTACGTCCTCGGGGGTGCGGATCAGGTCCACCACGGAGAGGTAGACGTCGACGAAGTGCGCGAAGTCGGTGAAGGTGAAGAAGTCCGCCAGCGCTTCCGGATCCGTGGGGACCTTGGAGTCGGGGTGGTGCGCGGCCAGTTCCGAGACGATGCGCGGTGAGGCCGATCCGACGTGGTGGACGTGGAGCTCGGCCTTGGGCAGCCCCGCGATGAAGGGGTGCAGATCGTTCATCGGACTCTCCGGAAGTCTTGGCGGTCGGCGTCTTCCGGCCGGGAGCACCGGCCGCTCCGATCATCGTATGCGGGGGTGGGCGGCCGGGGGCCGGGCCGTAGCATGACGGGACCACGATGGGGGAGGCCCATGTCAGACAGCACAGAGCAGCCCGGGGGCGGGCGCGCGCCGCACGATCCGTGGGCGCCGCCGGACGGCCGGGTGGAGCTGGGCAAACCGGCCGCCGCCGGACCGCCGCCCGTGCACGACCAGCCGACCATCGGCGCCATGCCGGGCGTGGGCGGCGGCCCCGTGCCGGGAGCGGGTGTTCCGGGATACGGGCAGGCTGACGCGGGTGCCGGCTTCGGGCCCGGGGGCCCCGGTGCCGGCTTCGGGCCCGGGGGCCCCGGTGCCGGCTTCGGGCCCGGTGACGCGTCCGTACCGCCGCCGCCGATCGCGCCCAACGGTCCGGGGCAGGCCGCTCCGCCCGCGGGGCAGTACGGCTATCCGGCCGCGCCCGTCCCGCCGTACGGCGGCTACCCGGGCTATCCCGGCTACGGCGGCCAGCCCGGCTGGGGCGGCCCGCCGCCCGCCAACGGTCTCGGCACGGCCGCCATGGTGCTCGGCATCCTGGCCGTCTGCCTGTTCTGCCTCTACGGGATTCCGAGCCTGATCCTGGGCGTACTGGCCCTGATCTTCGGCATCCTGGGGCGCAAGCGCGTAGCCCGCGGCGAGGCCGACAACAACGGTCAGGCGCTGACCGGAGTCATCCTGGGCTCCATCGGCATCGCCCTCGGTGCGGCGATCATCGGCTTCTTCATCTGGCTGTTCGCCACGCACAGCGAAGAGTTCAACGACGGCGGCGAGTACGACGATCCGTACTCCACGTCGCTCGTGATCGGCACCGGCCGGTAGCCGCTCAGCGCTCGACCGCCGGACGGGCCGGAACGCGGCCCGTCCGGCGAACGGTGCTCCGGGCCCCGTCCGTCAGAGCGCGCGCAGGCGCGCCCGCGCCTCCATGAGTGCGAAGCCGAGCAGGTTCAGCCCCGCCCAGCGGGCCGGGTCGGTCACCCTCGGGTCGTCCCAGGCGTGACCGACGCCCCAGATCCGGTCGACGGGGCTCGCCTCGACCAGCACGCGTTCCCCCGTGCTCAGCAGGTACGCCCGCAGCGCCGGGTCCTGGCCGAACTTGTGGACGCTGCCCTCCACCACCAGGGCGAACCGCTCGCGCACCCAGACGCTCTCGTCGAATCCGCGGACCAGCCGGCCCACCTTCTTCGCCGCCGCCGGGCTGCTCGCCGCGACGGCCCGTATCTCCGCCTGCTCGTCCCCGAAGAGCCGCGCCTTGCCGGCCATCATCCAGTGCTCCGCCGACGCGTACGTCACCGGACCGACGGTGAACGGCGACGGCCACCACTGGCTCAGACAGCTCGCGCCGAGCCGGCCGTCGGAGCGCGGACGATGCCCCCAGAACGGCAGGTACTTCACTTTCTCGCCACGCGCGAGCCTCGCCACAAGATCCTCTGTGTGCCCCATGGCATGTGAGTCTGGCATTCGCCACGGACACTCCGTACGGGGATCTTCGCACCGACGCGACACATGGTCGACAGATTCCGTCGCGTAACCAAAAGGCAACAACGGAATCACTTGTTGGTGTGGGTCCCCTCTGTCAGGATCGGCACTCAACTCGACCAGAAGCTACGCCGCCCCTGCTCAGCGGGGGATCGGTGGAGGAGAGCGTCATGGGTAACGGCTTCCACGTGCAGGACCGCTTCGCGGGCGGCGCGCAGTACATTGGCGGAAAACTGCGGTCCGGTACATCCGGTCGCCACCACGAGGTGGTGAACCCGGCGACGGGCGAGACGGTCTACCGCTACGAACTGGCCGGCACCGACGACGTGGACGCGGCCGTCGCCGCGGCGGCGGCCGCCTTCCCCGGCTGGTCAGGCGCCACCCCTGCCGAGCGGTCCGAGGCGATGCACCGCTTCGCCGCCGTGCTCGCCGGACAGGCCGACGACTTCGCGTACGCCGAGTCCCTCCAGTGCGGCAAGCCGATCAAGCTCTCCACCGAGTTCGACGTGCCCGGCACCGTCGACAACACCGCCTTCTTCGCGGGCGCCGCCCGTCATCTGGAGGGCAAGGCGGCTGCCGAGTACGACGGCGACCACACCTCGTACGTACGCCGCGAGGCGATCGGGGTCGTCGGCTCCATCGCTCCCTGGAACTACCCGCTCCAGATGGCCGCGTGGAAGGTCCTCCCGGCCGTCGCGGCGGGCAACACCATCGTCCTGAAGCCGGCCGAGATCACCCCGCTGACCTCGCTGATGTTCGCCCAGGCGGCCACCGAGGCGGGCATCCCGGACGGGGTGATCAACATCGTCACCGGTGCGGGCAGGGACGCGGGCGAGCACCTCGTCGGTCACCCCGACGTCGTCATGACCTCCTTCACCGGCTCGACCGCCGTCGGCAAGCGCGTCGCGGAGATCGCCACCTCCACCGTCAAGCGCCTCCACCTCGAACTCGGCGGCAAGGCACCCTTCGTGGTCTTCGACGACGCCGACCTCGAAGCGGCGGTCAACGGCGCGGTGGCCGGCTCCCTCATCAACACCGGGCAGGACTGCACCGCCGCCACCCGCGCCTATGTGCAGCGTCCCCTCTACGACGCCTTCGTACGGGACGTCGCCGCGCTCATGGAGACCGTCCGGCTCGGCGATCCCTTCGACCCCTCGACGGACCTCGGCCCGCTGATCAGCCACGCCCAGCGCGACCGGGTCGCCGCCATCGTCGAGCGCGCCCGCGCCTACGCCACCGTCGTCACCGGCGGCGAGGCTCCCGGCGGCGGCCTTCAGGACGGCGCCTACTACCGGCCGACCCTGGTCGCGGGCGCCGCCCAGGACAGCGAGATCGTCCAGTCCGAGATCTTCGGGCCGGTCCTCGTGGTCCTCCCCTTCGACACCGACGACGAGGGCATCGCCCTCGCCAACGACACCCCGTACGGCCTCGCGGCCTCCGCCTGGACCCGGGACCTGTACCGGGCCAACCGGGCCACCCGTGAGATCAAGGCGGGCTGCGTCTGGGTGAACGACCACATCCCGATCATCAGCGAGATGCCGCACGGCGGATACAAGGCCAGCGGCTTCGGCAAGGACATGTCGACGTACTCCTTCGAGGAGTACACGCAGGTCAAGCACGTGATGTACGACAACACCGCGGTCGCCCGCAAGGACTGGCACCGCACGATCTTCGGGGACCGATAGCAGCCGTCGCCTGACCAGCGGCCACACACCCGAAAGGGCAACGCGTATGGAGCAGTACGAGCCCGAGCGCCTCTCTCCCGCCCAGCTGGCGGCCATGAGGCGAAGCCTGACCACGGGCAGGGGCGCCCTCACCCGCCGTTCGATGCTGCGCGCCTCGGGCATGGGCGCCCTGGCGCTCGGCGGCCTGGGCACACTGAGCGCCTGCGGCATCCCGCCCGCCAAGCGCGAGGGCGACGCGGCGGCCGCTTCCGACGACCACTCGGCCAAGGAGAAGCAGATCAGCTTCTCCAACTGGACCGAGTACATGGACGTCAGCGAGGACGAGAAAGGCCGCCCGACCCTGGAGGCGTTCACGAAACGCACCGGGATCAAGGTCAAGTACACCGAGGACATCAACGACAACGTCGAGTTCTTCGGGAAGGTCAAGCCGCAGCTCGCGGCCGGCCAGAACACCGGACGCGACCTCATATGCGTCACCGACTGGCTGGCGGCCCGCATCATCCGGCTCGGCTGGGCGCAGAAGCTCGACCCGGCGAACCTGCCGCACGCCTTCGCCAACCTCTCGTCCCAGTTCCGCACCCCCGACTGGGACCCGGGCCGCGCCTACTCGTACCCCTGGACCGGCATCCCCACCGTCATCGCCTACAACTCCAAGGCGACCGGGGGCCGCAAGGTCGACTCCGTCACCCAGCTGCTCGACGACCCCAAGCTCAAGGGCCGGGTGTCCTTCCTCTCCGAGATGCGCGACTCCGTCGGCATGACGCTGCTGGACATGGGCAAGGACCCCGGGACGTTCGGCGACGCCGACTTCGACGCCGCGATCGGCCGCCTCCAGAAGGGCGTCGACAAGAAGCAGATCCGCCGCTTCACCGGCAACGACTACACGGCGGACCTGAGCAAGGGCGACATCGCGGCCTGTATCGGCTGGGCCGGGGACATCATCCAGCTCCAGGCCGACAACCCGGACATCAAGTTCACCATCCCGGCCGCCGGTTACATCACCTCCAGCGACAATCTGCTGGTCCCCGCGAAGGCGCGGCACAAGACCAACGCCGAGAAGCTCATCGACTACTACTACGAGCCGCCGGTCGCCGCCCAGCTCGCCGCGTACATCAACTACGTGTGCCCGGTCGACGGCGTACGCGAGGAACTCGCCAAGATCGACGAGTCGATGGCCGCCAACACGCTGATCCTCCCGGACAAGGAGATGGCGGCGAAGTCCCGCGCCTTCCGGTCACTCAGCTCCAAGGAAGAGACGGCGTACGAAGAGAAGTTCGCCAAGCTCATCGGCGCCTGAGCGCCGGACCTTCCCTTCCCTCACCCGCCCTTCCACCACTGGGACTGCGACCCATGACTCAGCAGCAGACAACCGGCGGCGATGTCCGCCTCACCGGGATCAGCAAGACATACGGCTCCTTCACCGCCGTACAGCCGCTCGACCTGACCGTCCCGCAGGGTTCGTTCTTCGCGCTGCTCGGCGCGTCCGGCTGCGGCAAGACCACCACGCTCCGCATGATCGCGGGCCTGGAGGAGGCGACGACCGGCACGGTCTCGCTCGGCGGCAAGGACATCACCGGCCTGCCCCCGTACAAGCGGCCCGTCAACACCGTCTTCCAGAGCTACGCGCTCTTCCCGCACCTGGACATCACCGAGAACATCGCCTTCGGTCTGCGCCGGCGTGGCATCAAGTCGGTCAAGAAGCAGGTCGACGACATGCTGGAGCTCGTCCAGCTCGGCGACTTCGCCCGGCGCAAGCCGCACCAGCTCTCCGGTGGCCAGCAGCAGCGCGTCGCCGTCGCCCGCGCACTCATCAACCATCCGCAGGTGCTGCTCCTCGACGAGCCGCTCGGCGCCCTCGACCTCAAGCTGCGCCGCCAGATGCAGCTTGAGCTGAAGCGGATCCAGACCGAGGTCGGCATCACCTTCGTGCACGTCACGCACGACCAGGAAGAGGCCATGACCATGGCCGACACGGTCGCCGTGATGAACGGGGGGCGGGTCGAACAGCTCGGTGCCCCGGCCGATCTGTACGAGAACCCGAAGACCACGTTCGTCGCCAACTTCCTCGGCACCTCCAACCTCATCGAGGGCGAGGTCGTCGAGTCCGGCACGGACATCGTCGTCTCGGCGGGCGGCGGAAAGCTCCGGCTGCCCGGCGACCGGTGCTCCGCCCCGGCCACCACCGGAGGCAAGGTGCTCCTCGGCATACGCCCCGAGAAGATCTCCCTGGCGCACGCCGACGCCGCCGAGCGGATAGCCGACGGCCGCAACCGGGTCACGGGGCGGATCGTCGACTCCAGCTTCATCGGGGTCTCCACGCAGTACGTCGTCGAGAGCCCGGCGGGCAAGGCGCTCCAGGTGTACGAGCAGAACATCGAGCGTGACGCGCGGCTCACCCCCGGCGCCGAAGTCGTCCTGCACTGGAACCCGGCGCACACCTTCGGCCTGGACGCCTCCCAGGACATCGACGCCGGCGTGGAGACGGTGGAGGACGCGGCGTGACCGTCACCGAAGCGCCCGCCGCGCCACCGAAAGAGCCCGCGGAGCCGAAGGTGCGCAAGCCCTCCACCCGCAAGCGGCTCGTCCCCTACTGGCTGCTGCTCCCCGGCATCCTGTGGCTGATCGTCTTCTTCGCGGTGCCGATGGTCTACCAGGCATCGACCTCCGTACAGACGGGATCCCTGGAGAAGGGGTTCGAGGTCACCTGGCACTTCCAGACGTACTGGGACGCGCTGAAGGACTACTACCCGCAGTTCATCCGGTCCCTGCTGTACGCCGGTTCCGCGACGCTCCTGTGTCTGGTGCTCGGCTACCCGCTCGCGTATCTGATCGCGTTCAAGGCGGGCCGCTGGCGCAACCTGGTGCTGGTGCTGGTCATCGCCCCGTTCTTCACCAGCTTCCTGATCCGTACGCTCGCCTGGAAGACGATCCTCGCGGACGGCGGCGCGGTCGTGGACCTGCTGAACACGCTGCACGTCCTGGACGTCACCAGCTGGCTCGGCTGGACCGAGTCCAACCGGGTGCTCGCCACCCCGATGGCGGTCGTCTGCGGTCTGACGTACAACTTCCTGCCGTTCATGATCCTGCCGCTCTACACCTCGCTGGAGCGGATCGACGGCAGGCTGCACGAGGCGGCGGGCGACCTGTACGCCACCCCCGCCACGACCTTCCGCAAGGTGACGTTCCCGCTCTCGATGCCGGGTGTCGTCTCCGGCACGCTGCTGACCTTCATCCCCGCCAGCGGTGACTACGTCAACGCGGAACTGCTCGGCTCCACCGACACCAAGATGGTGGGCAGCGTCATCCAGTCGCAGTTCCTGCGGGTCCTGGACTATCCGACAGCAGCCGCGCTCTCCTTCATCCTCATGGCGATCGTCCTGCTGATGGTCACCTTCTACATCCGCCGCTCCGGGACGGAGGACCTGGTCTGATGCCCGCACTGCGCTGGATTCGCCGCAACATGATCGTCATCGCGGGTCTGCTGACCCTCGCGTACATGATCGTGCCGAACATCGTCGTGATGGTGTTCTCGTTCAACAAGCCCAACGGGCGCTTCAACTACGCCTGGCAGCAGTTCTCGCTGGACGCCTGGAAAGACCCCTGCGGGGTCGCCGACCTCTGCTCGTCGCTCTCGCTCTCGTTCCGGATCGCGATCTGGGCGACCATCGGCGCGACCGTGCTCGGCACGATGATCGCCTTCGCGCTGGTCCGCTACCGCTTCCGGGCGCGTGGCGCGATCAACTCGCTGATCTTCCTGCCGATGGCGATGCCCGAGGTCGTCATGGCCGCCTCGCTGCTCACGCTCTTCCTCAACATGGGCGCGGAACTGGGCTACTGGACCGTCCTGATCGCCCACATCATGTTCTGCCTCAGCTTCGTGGTGACCGCGGTCAAGGCACGCGTGATGTCGATGGACCCGAGGCTGGAGGAGGCCGCCCGTGATCTGTACGCGGGCCCCGTACAGACCTTCGTCCGGGTGACCCTGCCGATCGCGGCCCCGGGAATCGCCGCGGGAGCGCTGCTCGCCTTCGCGCTCTCGTTCGACGACTTCATCATCACCAACTTCAACGCGGGCTCCACCGTCACCTTCCCCATGTTCGTCTGGGGTTCGGCACAGCGCGGCACGCCCGTGCAGATCAACGTCATCGGCACGGCGATGTTCATCATTGCCGTGACGGTGGTCCTCGTCGGCCAGCTCGTCGCGAACCGGCGGAAGAACAACGCGCAACCCTAGGCCGTGCCCGGGGGCACCCCTGGAAAGCCCTGAAGGAGTTGGAAACCATGGCCCCAGTCGCCATGCGTACTGCCGCACAATCACTCGCCGGCGCCAAGCCGCTCGCCTACTGGCTGGACGACCCGGCGAAACCGGAGGCGCTTCCCGCGCTCATCGGGGAGGAGCGCTGTGACCTCCTCGTCATCGGTGGCGGATACAGCGGTCTGTGGACCGCGCTGATCGCCAAGGAACGGGACCCCGGGCGCGATGTCGTCCTGATCGAGGGGCACGAGGCGGGCTGGGCCGCCTCGGGCCGCAACGGCGGGTTCTGCGCCGCCTCCCTCACCCACGGCCTGCCCAACGGCGTGGAACGCTGGCCGGACGAGATCAAGAAGCTGGAGGAACTGGGCGAGCGGAACCTCGACGCCATCGAGGCCGCCGTCGCCCGTTACTCCATCGACTGCGAGTTCGAGCGCACCGGCGAGATCGACGTCGCCACCGAACCGCACCAGCTCGAAGAGCTGCGCGCCTGGCACCGGGAGGCCACCGAACTCGGCTTCACCGGACTGGAGTTCCTGGACCGGGAAGCGGTGAGGGCGGAAGTCGACTCGCCGACATTCCTGGGCGGGCTCCTGGACCGGAACGGTGTCGCCATGCTGCACCCCGCCAAGCTCGCCTGGGGCCTGAAGCGGGCCTGCGTCGAACTCGGCGTGCGGATGTACGAGCACACCCGGGGCCTCGATCTGCTCAAGTCCGGCCCGGGGATGGCGGTCCGCACTCCGTACGGGCGGGTCCTGGCGCGCAAGGTCGCGCTGGGTACGAACATCTTCCCCTCGCTGGTCAAGCGCGTACGCCCGTACACCGTCCCGGTCTACGACTACGCGCTGATGACGGAGCCGCTCAGCGAGGACCAGCTCGCCTCGATCGGCTGGAGGAACCGGCAGGGACTCGGCGACAGCGCCAACCAGTTCCACTACTTCCGGCTCTCCTCGGACAACCGGATCCTGTGGGGCGGATACGACGCCATCTATCCGTACGGGGGCCGGCTGAGCGCCGATCTGGACCAGCGGCCGGAGACCTTCCTCAAGCTCGCGGCCCAGTTCTTCGAGTGCTTCCCGCAGCTTGCCGGGGTGCGCTTCAGCCACGCGTGGGGAGGGGCGATCGACACGTGCTCGCGCTTCTCCGCCTTCTTCGGTACGGCTCATCAGGGGCGGGTCGCCTACGCGGCGGGATTCACCGGGCTAGGGGTCGGCGCCACCCGTTTCGGGGCCGATGTGATGCTCGACCTGCTCTCCGGCGAGCCGACGGAACGGACCGCCCTGGAGATGGTCCGTTCCAAGCCCGTCCCCTTCCCGCCGGAGCCGTTCGCCTGGGCCGGCATCGAGCTCACCAAGAGGTCGCTGGCCAGGGCCGACAGCAACGGCGGACACCGCAATCTGTGGCTGAAGGCGATGGACCGGGCGGGCCTCGGCTTCGACAGCTGAGCCCGACGGGGCCATGTGATCCGGTTCGCAGCCGGCAAGTCCCCGAACCCGCGTAATGAACCGGGCGCGGCGCTCTCTCTTCCGTGAACGCACCGGCAGGTCCCTGCCGGTGCCCCAGGAACGGAGGGCATGCCATGGCCGGCCCGGGGGCAAAGTTGTCGTCCCGTACCCCGGCCGGGCCTGCGGCGGGGTGCGGTGGCTGATCCCGCCGGACGGCTCCGGGACGCTCACCGATCCCGCTCTGCTGGAACTCGCGATGCACGAGGCCGCGGAGCCGCGGCGCGGGACGGCGACGGGGGCTGAAACCGCCGGGGGGCCGGTGCTGCGGCGGGCCGAGACCGCCGGGGGCCGGTGCTGCGGCGGGGCCGAGGGTGGTGGCCACACTGCCAGAGGTCTTGACAAGTTGATTGGTCTGGACCAGGTTGTGGCCCGCCACCCCCCAATTCCCCCCTGCCCGGAGGCTGTTGTGGAACGTACGGGACCCCCCACCCGATTGTCCGGACTCGTGGCCGCCCTCGCGGCGACCCTGCTCGCCGCCGCCGGTCTGGTCGCGACCGCCCCGGCCGCCGGTGCCGCCGACGCCGAACTGGCCCGCAACGGCGGCTTCGAGGCCGGCCTGGACGGCTGGAGCTGCACCGGCGGCAGCGGAGCCGTCGTCGGTACGCCCGTGCACAGCGGCACCTCCGCGCTGAGGGGCACCCCGGCCGGCAGCGACAACGCCAAGTGCTCCCAGACCGTCACGGTCAGACCCGGCTCCGCCTACACGCTGAGTTCCTGGGTGCAGGGCGGTTACGTCTACCTCGGCGCGTCCGGCACCGGTACCACGGACGTCTCCACCTGGACGCAGTCGCCCGGCGCCTGGAAGAAGCTCACCACCACCTTCACGACCGGGGCCGCCACCACCTCGGTGACCCTCTACACCCATGGCTGGTACGGCACCCCCGCCTACTATGCCGACGACCTCAGCCTCGTCGGCCCGGGCGGCGACCCGGTCGCCCTGCCCGCGGTCCCCGCCGGACTGAAGGCGGGCACGGCCACCGCCTCCTCCGTCCCGCTCACCTGGAACGCGGCCTCCGGAGCCACCGGCTACCACGTCCACCGCAACGGCACCAAGGTCCTGGCGGTCACCGGCACCTCGGCCACCGTGACCGGCCTGAGCGCCTCGACGGCGTACAGTTTCCAGGTCAGCGCGGTCAACGCCGCCGGTGAGTCCGCCAAGTCGGCCGCCGTGTCCGCCACCACCACGGCGGGCGGCGGCGGGGGCGGCGGCGACCTCCCGGCCCACGCCCTCGTCGGCTATCTGCACTCCAGCTTCGCCAACGGCTCCGGCTACACGCGGATGGCGGACGTGCCCGACTCCTGGGACGTCATCAACCTCGCCTTCGGTGAGCCGACCTCCGTCACCTCCGGCGACATCCGCTTCTCGCTCTGCCCGGTCGCCGAGTGTCCGAACGTCGAATCCGCGGCCGATTTCAAGGCGGCCATCAAGGCCAGACAGGCCGCGGGCAAGAAGGTGCTCATCTCCATCGGCGGCCAGAACGGCCAGGTGCAGCTCGCCACCACCGCCGCCCGCGACACCTTCGTCTCCTCGGTGAGCAGGATCATCGACGAGTACGGGCTGAACGGTCTGGACATCGACTTCGAGGGCCACTCCCTCTCGCTGAAGACCGGTGACACCGACTTCCGCAGCCCGACCTCACCGGTGATCGTCAACCTCATCTCGGCCGTCAAGACCCTCAAGGCGAAATACGGCGCCGGCTTCGTCCTCACCATGGCCCCGGAGACCTTCTTCGTCCAGCTCGGCTACCAGTACTACGGCTCGGGGCCCTGGGGCGGGCAGGACCCGCGTGCCGGGGCCTACCTCCCGGTCATCCACGCCCTGCGCGACGACCTCACCCTGCTGCACGTCCAGGACTACAACTCGGGCTCCATCATGGGCCTGGACAACCAGTACCACTCGATGGGCGGCGCGGACTTCCACATCGCCATGACCGACATGCTCCTCACGGGCTTCCCGGTCGCCGGTGACCAGGCGAAGGTCTTCCCGGCGCTGCGTCCCGAGCAGGTCGCCATCGGTCTGCCGGCCTCGACCCAGGCGGGCAACGGGCACACCTCGCCCGCGGAGGTCACCAAGGCACTGAACTGTCTGACGAAGAAGACCGACTGCGGCGGTTATCAGACGCACGGCACCTGGCCCGCACTGCGCGGGCTGATGACCTGGTCGATCAACTGGGACCGCTTCAACCAGTGGGAGTTCTCGAAGAACTTCGACGCCTACTTCGGCAGCTGAGCACCCACAGGGCAACCAGCAGCACCCCGCTCAGGCACCAGCTGCCGACCACGTCGAGCGGCCAGTGGTAGCCGCGCAGCACGAGGCCGATGCTCGTCGCCGCAGTCAGCAGGACGGCGGCGGCGGGCATCGTCCACGAGCGCTTCAGATACGGGACCAGGAGCATCGCCGCCGCTCCGTACGCCACCGCGGAGGTGGCCGTATGGCCCGACGGGTAGTAGCCGGTCGCCTCGGTCAGCGGGCCCTGGCGGTCGGTCCACAGCTTCAGCGGGACCACCAGCGCGGGCACGGCGGCCATCGCGAGCGCGGCGTACAGCGGTTCGCGGCGCTCGCCCCGCACCAGGGCGAAGACGATCGCGCAGACCAGCACCGGAAGGGCGACCTGCATATTGCCGAGATCGGTGAAGAACTCCGTGAGCGCCACGGGGCCGCGGCCGGCCAGCGCCTCACTGATGCGTTCGTCCGGACCGAGCAGGGGGCCGTCGGCCACGACCTGCCAGGTGCTGAGCGCGAAGACCGCGAGCAGCGAGATCACCGCGGAAACGAGTGGAGCCGGTCGCCCAGGAACAGGGGGGGTTGTTCCTGGGCGACCGGCGGGATCGGTTTGCCGCGCGCCCCGGGGGGTGTGGGGCGGGCGGCCATCCGATCGGTGAGGAGTTCCGGAGCCAGAGGCTCCAGTGGTGTGCGCGTGGGCACAACCCGGACGGCACCGGGGAAGCGCCGAACCGGAGTCGCCCGCAGTTTCCCGCGAGCGGCGTGTTTCTCTCATCTGTGGAAACCGTACGTCAGCCGGTGGGGGACCGACAGCGGGAAACGGATCCCGCCATCGGCCCCCCACACGTTCTTCACAGGCCCACACGCGGGGCCGGGTCATCCGCGCCATTCGGCCTTCCGGCGTTCGGCGGGATTCGCACGGATCAGACCGTGGCGAAAGCCTGCTCGATGATGTCGAGGCCCTCGTTCAGCAGGTCCTCGCCGATCACGAGCGGCGGCAGGAAGCGCAGGACGTTGCCGTACGTGCCACAGGTGAGGACCAGCAGACCCTCGGCGTGGCATGCCTTGGCCAGGCCCGCGGCGGCTGCCGGGTTCGGGTCCTTCGTGCCGGACTGGACCAGCTCGATCGCGATCATGGCGCCGCGGCCGCGGATGTCACCGATGATGTCGCCGTTGGGGAGCTTCGACTGCATCTCGGCGAGGCGGCCCTTCATGACCTCCTCGATGCGCTTGGCCTTGCCGTTCAGGTCCAGCTCGCGCATCGTCTCGATGGCGCCCAGCGCACCCGCGCAGGCCACCGGGTTTCCGCCGTACGTGCCGCCGAGGCCGCCGGCGTGGGCTGCGTCCATGATCTCGGCGCGGCCCGTCACGGCGGAGAGCGGCAGACCGCCCGCGATGCCCTTGGCCGTGGTGATCAGGTCGGGGACGATGCCCTCGTCCTCGCAGGCGAACCACTGGCCGGTGCGGCAGAAGCCGGACTGGATCTCGTCCGCGACGAAGACGATGCCGTTGTCCTTGGCGAACTGGGCGATCGCCGGCAGGAAGCCCTTGGCAGGCTCGATGAAGCCGCCCTCGCCGAGGACCGGCTCGATGATGATGGCGGCGACGTTGTCCGCGCCGATCTGCTTGGTGATCTCGTCGATGGCCTGCGCGGACGCCTCGGCGCCGGCGTTCTCGGCACCGGTCGGCCAGCGGTAGCCGTACGCCACCGGGACGCGGTAGACCTCGGGCGCGAACGGGCCGAAGCCCTGCTTGTACGGCATGTTCTTCGCCGTCAGCGCCATCGTGAGGTTGGTCCGGCCGTGGTAGCCGTGGTCGAAGACGACGACCGCGGTGCGCTTGGTGTAGGCGCGGGCGATCTTCACGGCGTTCTCGACGGCCTCGGCGCCCGAGTTGAACAGCGCCGACTTCTTCGCGTGGTCGCCCGGCGTCAGCTCGGCCAGCTGCTCACAGACCTCGACGTACCCCTCGTACGGCGTGACCATGAAACAGGTGTGGGTGAAGTCGGCGAGCTGCGCGGAGGCGCGGCGTACGACGGCCTCGGCGGAGGCGCCCACCGACGTCACGGCGATGCCGGAGCCGAAGTCGATCAGACGGTTGCCGTCCACGTCCTCGATGATCCCGCCGCCGGCGCGGGCCGTGAACACCGGCAGTGTGGAGCCCACCCCTGCGGCGACCGCCGCGACACGGCGAGCCTGGAGCTCGACCGACTTCGGGCCGGGAATGGCGGTGACGAGGCTGCGCTCCTGCGGGACTGCGCTCATGAGGGGCTCCTGGGGGGTGTTTCCTACGCTTCTCTTTCTGCAGGCTAGGGGCGGTGAGTGCCGACAGGCATGCGCCGATCGGGAGTGGTGGGGGCGTGTCCTTGTCCCATCCGGACAGATGGGCGTACACGCGGCGAGGTTCTCGGTACGGGACGGGCTCGGGCGCCTGGCTGAACTCCTTGGGCGGGCGCACTAGATTGACCGGGCAGAGGCAGGACCTGGCTGGTCAGGGGGCAGCGGTTCATGGACACCGAAGGCACGTACGGCGCACGGGACACACGGGCGAATCAGGTGCCCCGTCCGAGCGCGCCTCCACCCAGCACGCCCCCGCCCGCAGGGCCCCCACCGGCCACGCCGCCCCCGCCACCGGCGGGCCCCCCGCCCGGCCCGCCACGCCCGGACCGCGCTCCGGCCGCCGGGCCGCGGCTCGACGAGTGGCTGCGCACCCCGCGCCTCCCGCAGGAGCCCGGTGTCTGGAGGTACGGCCACACGCCCCGGCCGCCCGAGAAGCCCGACGGGGTCTCCGACCGGTCCCTGGTGGTGGGCACGGTGATCGCGGTGCTGTGCGGAGTGCTCGTCTGGTCCCTGTGGCGCAACGGCTACATCCCCTACCGACTGGTCCCGCTGAAACTCTTCACCCCGCGCGAGTGGTGGTACGTGGGCAGCGCGGGCGGCCCGCGGACCGTGGAGGGCGTCGACGCCCTGACGGTCTACGAGGCCCTCCTGTTCGGGCTGCTCGTGTACGGCTGCGGGCGCCTGGGCAACTGGCCGGAGCTCTTCCGGCGGCACGTCGCCGGGCGTGGACAGCCCTTCCTGGGCGTGGCCACCGTGGCCATGGCCGGCCTGGCCCAGCTTCTCGTCTGGCAGGGCGCGGTGCCGCTCGCCAGGCCCGTCCTCGTCCTGATCGCCGCGGTCGCGGGCGGTGAGGTCTTCCAGAGCCAGAGCGTCGTGAACGTGATCTATGCACTGATCACCGCCGCTGTGCTGTACCCCTTCGCCCGCCTGGGCCGCTGGCGGGAACTGCTCGCCGCCTACCGCAAGGGCCGGTCCGGGGGCCAGGACGCCGCTCCCGCGACGGAGCCGGCCGCCGATACGGCCGCCGACCGGTGGCCCGAGCTGCGCGCGGCCGCACAGACGGACGCCGCCGAGACACTCACCGCCGAGGTGCGGGCCGGCCGGATGAACGACGTGGACTGCGCACGGCTGCGCCACGCCTGGACCGTCGCCCGCGCACACCCCGAGCGCCTCGCCGGATTCACGGATGCGGTGCTGCGTGCGGGGGGCGCCGCCGCCCTGCACCCCTCCGGCCACCGGGACCTGCCCCTGCGCACCGCCCGGCACGATGTCCTGACCGGTCAGGTGCGCATCGGCAGGTGCGCCGACGACGCCCACAACCCCTATGGGCGGCGGGGCTCGGGCGTCGCCCTGGAACCCGTGACGCTTGGCACCTCGCTGCTGGCGGTGGGGCCGCCCGGCTCCGGCAAGTCCGCGTCCCTCGTCCGCCCCGTCGTCGAGTCCCTCGCACTCCGGGCGCTCGCAGGGCAGGCCGCCGTACTCGCGGTGGGCGGGGGCGGAACCGCTTTCGGCCCGGACGAGGCGTACGACGTCGTGGTGCGGATCGGCGACCCCCGGTCCCTCCACGACTTCGACCTGTACGGGGGGACCACCGATCCCGACGAGGCCGCCGGGGTGCTCGCGGAAGGGCTCATCGGCGACGTACCCACGGCGGACAGCCGGCGTGCGGCCACGGTGCTGGCCCAACTGCTCGGCCCCTTCCACACGGTCCACGGCCGTTTTCCCCGGGTGCCCGAACTCCGTGAGCTGCTCGACGGCGCCCCGGACGCACTCACCGCGCTGCGCGGGGCGCTGGAAGCGGGCGGCCACGGAGCCATGCTGCGCGAACTGGATGCCAGGGCCCGGCAGGCGGGTGGCGCCGGAGACCCCGGGCCGGTGCTCGCCGACCGCGTCGCGCTGCTCGACCGGCCCGCGTTCGCCGGATTCTTCGCCACCGGGGAAGACGCCCGTCCCTTCTCGCTGCGCTCCCTGGGGCAGCTTCCTCTGCGGGTCCGTATCGATCTCCCGGAGCGCACCCACGCGGAGGCGTCGCGGCTCCTCGCCCGGCTGGTTCTCGCCCAGTTCACGGCCGTGGCCGCGGCGCGCGGCGACCGTTCGCTCTTCGTCTGCCTGGTCCTGGACGACGCGACGCACACCGTGACCCCCGAGACGGTTCGAGGTATCCGGCGGCTGCGGTCCGTCAACGCCGGCGCCGTCCTCGTGCTGCGTACCGTCGACGACGTCCCCGAGGGGCTGCACACCGCACTGATGGGCGCCGTCGGCTGCTGCATGGCGTTCTCCGGCGTGACCACCTGGGACGGCAAGCGGTTCGCGGAGGTCTGGGGCAAGGAATGGGTGTCGACCCGGGAGGTCGCCCAGCACACGGTTTTCGCCGACCAGCCCTTCACCCGTGCCCTGCACGCCCTGCGCAAGCTGGTGACCGGCAAGGCGGTGACGACGGACGCCGTGACCGTCCGCCAGGTCGAGCGGGAACGCTGGTCGGCCTCCGAACTGGCGTACTCCGTCCCCGCCGGCCACGCCGTGCTCTCCCTGACGACGGTGGACGGCGAGCACGCACCCCCGCTCCTGGTGGACCTCAGCGGCTGAGCCGCCCTACCGGCCAGTAGCCCCGCGAACGGCTCCACGCACTCTGCCGCCCTGGCAGAATCGAAGCAGCCGTTCGTACGGGACGGCGAAATCGATCCAGAGGTCCGCCGTCCCATGCCCCCCACACTCGCCTCGCTCGCCCAGCACTCGGCGCTCAAGCTCACGGTCCGCGCGGGGGCCGACCGCCTCGACACCCCCGTGCGCTGGGCGCACGCCAGTGAGCTCACCGATCCCGTGCCCTATATGGAGGGCGGGGAGCTCCTCCTCGTCACCGCCACCAACCTCGACGCCGAGGACGGGGCGGCGATGCTCCGTTACGTGCGACGGCTGGCCGCCGCCGGTGTCGCGGGGCTCGGATTCGCCGTCGGCGTGAACTACGAGGAGATCCCGCGGGCCCTCGTCGACGCCGCCGAGGAGGCCGGGCTGCCGCTCCTCGAAGTCCCGCGCCGCACCCCGTTCCTCGCCATCACCAAGGCCGTGTCCGCGGCCATCGCCGCCGACCAGTACCGGGCGGTCACCGCCGGCTTCGAGGCCCAGCGCGAGCTGACCAAGGCCGCCGTCGCGGGCGACGGACCCGGTGATCTCCTCACCCGTCTCGCCGCCCACGTCGACGGCTGGGCCGCCCTGTACGACACCTCCGGCGCCGTCGTGGCCGCCGCGCCCGAATGGGCCGCCAGGCGAGCCGCCCGCCTCACGCCCGACGTGGAGCGCCTCCGGGACCGCCCCGCCCCGGCCAGCGTCGTCGTCGGCGACACCGACGACCGGGTCGAGCTCCAGTCGCTGGGCACCGGCCGCCGGGTCCGCGGGGCCCTCGCCGTCGGGACGGGCGCGGCGCTCGGAACCGCCGAGCGGTACGCCGTGCACTCCGCGGTCGCCCTCCTGACGCTCACCACCGCACGCTCCCGCTCGCTCCAGGGCGCCGAGCAGCGCCTCGGCGCCGCCGTCCTGCGCATGCTGCTCGCCGGGCAGCCCGACCACGCGCGAGCCGTCGCGGGAGACCTGTACGGCGGACTGCTCGACGCCCCCTTCCGGCTGCTGATCGCGGAAGCGGCCCCCGGGTCCACCCCCGAGCTCCTCGCCGAGACCATGGAGGCCGCCGCGGCCCGCGCCGGGGAGGCGCTGCTGATGGTGCCCGAGGGCGAACGCATCGTCGTGCTCGCCGCGGACGCGGGCGCCGCGGTGGCCGCCTGCGCCGGATACGCCGAGGCCCAGGACGACCGCCCGGCCCGCGATCCGGGCACCGAGGACGGCGAGGTCGTCGTCGGCCTGTCCGCACCGTCCGGACCGATCGCCGTGTCCGCCGCGTACAAGCAGGCCGAACAGGCACTCTCGGTGGCCCGCCGCCGCGGCAGGGCCCTCGTCGAGCACGAGGAACTGGCCGCCGGCTCCGTACTTCCGCTGCTCGCCGACGACGCCGTACGGGCCTTCGCCGACGGAATGCTCCGCCCCCTGTACGAGCACGACGCCAAGGGCCGCGGCGACCTCGTCGCCTCCCTGCGCGCCTGGCTCTCCCGGCACGGCCAGTGGGACGCGGCCGCCGCCGACCTGGGCGTCCACCGCCACACCCTGCGCTACCGGATGCGCCGCGTGGAGGAGATCCTCGGCCGCTCCCTGGACGATCCGGACGTCCGGATGGAGCTCTGGCTGGCGCTGAAGGCCACGACGGCCGCCACCTCGGGCACCCCAGCCGCCTGATCCCCGACAAAGCGGAGCATCGCCCGGGTCCTGTGCTCCACGCCGGACAAACGTCATCCGCGCCCGGCCGCCCTACGGTGGGGGAGCACGACACCCACGAGCTCCGTCACGACCTCCGAAGGGCCGGACCCGCCATGACTTCCACCCACGCCTTCTGGCTGGCCGGCCGCCAGGCCACCGGCGAGGACAGCTTCGACGTCACCAACCCCTGGGACGGCCGTCTTGTCGGCACGGTCAGCGTGCCGACCGACGCGCAGACCGAAGAAGCCGTCGCCGCCGCGCACGCCGTCCGCGAGGAGTTCGCCGCGACCCCGGCGCACGTCCGGGCCGCCGCCCTCGACCACGTCGTACGCCGCCTCGTGGAGCGCACCGAGGAGATCGCCCAGCTGATCTCCGCCGAGAACGGCAAGCCCATCAAGTGGGCCCGTGGCGAGGTCGGGCGGGCCGTCTCCGTCTTCCGCTTCGCCTCCGAGGAGGCCCGCCGCTTCAACGGCGGCGACGCCCAGCGCCTGGACACCGACGCCGGCGGCACCGGCCGTCTCGGGCTGACCCGGCGCTTCCCGCGCGGCACCGTCCTCGGGATCTCGCCCTTCAACTTCCCGCTCAACCTGAGCGCGCACAAGGTCGCCCCGGCCATCGCCGTCGGCGCCCCGATCATCCTCAAGCCCGCCCCGGCGACCCCGATCTCCTCGCTGATCCTGGGCGAGCTGCTGGCCGAGACCGACCTTCCGGCCGGTTCCTGGTCCGTGCTGACGGTCCCCAACGACCGCATGCCGGACCTCGTCCAGGACGAGCGGCTGCCCGTGATCTCCTTCACCGGATCCGGTCCGGTCGGCTACTCGATCATGGACTCGGTCCCGCGCAAGCACTGCACCCTGGAGCTCGGCGGCAACGGAGCCGCGGTCGTCCTCGGCGACTACGCCTCCGAGGAGGACCTGGACTGGGCCGCGACCCGCATCGCGACCTTCTCCAACTACCAGGGCGGTCAGTCCTGCATCTCGGTGCAGCGCGTCATCGCGGACGCCTCGGTCTACGACCGCCTCGTCCCGAAGATCGTCTCGGCCGTCGAGGCCCTGGTCACCGGTGACCCGTCCGACGCCACCACCGATGTCGGCCCGCTGGTCAGCGAGGACGCCGCCAAGCGCGTCGAGTCCTGGGTCGACGAGGCCGTCCAGGCAGGCGCCGCCCTGCTGACCGGCGGCAAGCGCGACGGGGCCACGTACGCGCCGACCGTGCTCACCGAACTCCCGGACAACGTCACGCTCTCCGGCGAAGAGGTCTTCGGCCCGGTCCTGTCCGTGCAGAAGGTGGACGGTGAGGCGGAGGCGTTCGCCGCTGTCAACTCCTCCAAGTACGGCCTCCAGGCAGGCGTGTTCACCCACGACCTGCAGACGGCCTTCCGCGCCCACCGCGCCCTGGAGGTGGGCGGCGTGATCATCGGCGACGTCCCCTCGTACCGCGCCGACCAGATGCCGTACGGCGGCGCCAAGCAGTCCGGCGTCGGCCGCGAGGGCGTGCGCTACGCGATGGACGACTACACCTACGAGCGGGTCCTCGTCCTCACCGGCCTCGCCCTCTAGGACACCCCGAACGGCCGCCTGCCTTCCGCCCGGACAGCGATCGCAGCAGGCGGCACAACGACGGCCGGAGCCCACTGTGCGGGGGCTCCGGCCGTCGTGCGCCCCCCGTCGCAGGGGTGGTGGGACGGGGGCACATCGGGTACATACGGACGAGTGGCACCGACCGGAAAAGTCACCGGCCGGTCCGCGTCCCACCCGACCCCACCAGCGGCGAGGTGAGCTCCTCATGTCCGCACCACCCGCACCACCCGAACCGTCCCAGACGCCCAAGGTCACCGAGCGTGAAGCACGCAGGGTGGCCGAGGCCGCCCGTGAGCAGGACTGGCGCAAGCCCAGTTTCGCCAAGGAACTCTTCCTCGGCCGCTTCCGGCTCGACCTGATCCACCCCCACCCGCTCCCCGCCGGTGAGGACGTACGGCGCGGCGAGGAGTTCCTCGCCCGGCTGCGCGACTTCTGCGAGACGAGGATCGACGGCGCGCTCATCGAGCGCGAGGCCAGAATCCCCGACGAGGTGATCAACGGCCTCAAGGAACTCGGCGCCCTCGGCATGAAGATCTCCACCCATTACGGCGGCCTCGGGCTCACCCAGGTGTACTACAACAGGGCTCTCGCACTGATCGGCTCGGCCAGCCCCGCGCTCGGCGCGCTGCTCTCCGCGCATCAGTCGATCGGCGTACCGCAGCCGCTGAAGATTTTCGGCACCCAGGAGCAGAAGGACGCCTTCCTGCCCCGGCTGGCCCGTACGGACATCTCGGCGTTCCTCCTCACCGAGCCCGACGTCGGGTCCGACCCTGCCCGGCTCGCCACCTCCGCCGTACCCGACGGCGATGACTACGTGCTCGACGGCGTGAAGCTGTGGACCACCAACGGCGTGGTCGCCGATCTGCTGGTCGTCATGGCCCGCGTCCCGAAGTCCGAGGGCCACAGGGGCGGGATCACCGCGTTCGTCGTCGAGGCGGACGCCCCCGGCATCACCGTCGAGCACCGCAACGCGTTCATGGGTCTGCGCGGCCTGGAGAACGGCGTCACGCGCTTCCACCGGGTCCGGGTCCCCGCCGCCAACCGCATCGGCCCGGAGGGCGCCGGCCTCAAGATCGCCCTGACCACCCTCAACACCGGCCGCCTCTCGCTGCCCGCCATGTGCGTGGGAGCGGGGAAGTGGAGCCTGAAGATCGCCCGTGAATGGTCGGCCGTGCGGGAGCAGTGGGGCAGGCCCGTCGCCCGGCACGAGGCGGTCGGCGCGAAGATCTCCTTCATCGCCGCGACCACCTTCGCGCTGGAGGCCATGGTCGACCTCGCCTCGCAGATGGCGGACGAGGACCGCAACGACATCCGCATCGAAGCCGCCCTGGCCAAGCTGTACGGCTCCGAGATGGGCTGCCTGATCGCCGACGAACTGGTCCAGATCCGCGGCGGCCGCGGCTTCGAGACCGCCGACTCCCTCGCCGCCCGCGGTGAACGGGCCGTCCCCGCTGAGCAGTTGCTCCGCGATCTGCGGATCAACCGGATCTTCGAGGGCTCCACGGAGATCATGCACCTGCTGATCGCCCGCGAGGCCGTCGACGCCCACCTCAAGGTGGCCGGAGACATCATCGACCCCGACAAACCGCTGTCCGCCAAGGCGAAGGCCGGCGCCAACGCGGCCGGCTTCTACGCCCGCTGGCTCCCCAAGCTCGTCACGGGCCCCGGGCAACTCCCGCGTACGTACGCCGAGTTCAACCCTCCGGGCCACCCCGACCTGTCCGCCCACCTGCGCTACGTCGAACGCTCCGCCCGCAAGCTGGCCCGTTCCACCTTCTACGCGATGTCCCGCTGGCAGGGCCGCATGGAGACCAAACAGGGCTTCCTCGGCCGGATCGTCGACATCGGCGCCGAACTCTTCGCGATGAGCGCCGCCTGCGTCCGCGCCGAACTCCTGCGCACCACCGGTGAGCACGGCCGCGAGGCGTATCAGCTGGCCGACGTCTTCTGCCACCAGTCCCGCATCCGGGTCGAGGAACTCTTCACCCGTCTGTGGTCCAACACCGACGACCTCGACCGGCGCGTGGTCGAGGGAGTCCTCTCCGGTACGTACACCTGGCTGGAGGAGGGCGTCGTCGACCCGAGCGGCGACGGCCCGTGGATCGCCGACGCCACCCCGGGCGCCTCGACGAAGGAGAACGTCCACCGGCCCATCCGCTGAGCCCGTCACCGGCGGGGCACGTCCACGCGCTGGACGTGGCCCCCCCCGGCGCCCCCCCCCCGGCCGGGTTGGCGGCCCGGGCCGGCCACCACAACCCCCGCCCCAAGGCCGGCACCCCCCCCCCCCCCCGCGGGCCCCCCGCGCCGGGGGGCCCCCCCCCCGGGGCGCCCCCCCCCCCCGCCGCTGCGCCCGCCGCACGGCAGGATGTGCGCCCGTGACCGTCATCCACATCCCCGGCTCCAAGTCCGTCACCGCCCGCGCGCTGTTCCTGGCCGCCGCCGCGGACGGCACCACCACCCTCGTACGCCCCCTGCACTCGGACGACACCGAGGGCTTCACGGAGGGTCTGACCCGTCTCGGCTACGCGGTGACCCGGGAGCCGGACCGCTGGCACATCGAGGGGCGCCCGGCCGGCCCCGCCGTCACCGAAGCCGACGTGTACTGCCGCGACGGAGCCACCACCGCCCGCTTCCTGCCGACGCTCGCCGCCGCCGCGGCCTCCGGCACGTACCGCTTCGACGCCTCCGCGCAGATGCGCCGCCGCCCCCTCGCCCCGCTCACCGAGGCCCTGCGCACCCTGGGCGTCGGGCTGCACCACGAGGCGGCCGAGGGCCACCATCCGCTGCGCATCGAGGCGTCCGGCATCAAGGGCGGTGAACTGACCCTGAACGCGGGGGAGTCGTCCCAGTACCTCACCGCCCTGCTCATGCTCGGACCGCTCACCGCCGAGGGACTGCGGATCGAGGTGACCGAGCTGGTGTCGGCGCCGTACATCGGGATCACCCTCGCGATGATGCGCAGCTTCGGCGTCGAGGCGGGCCGGGAGGGGAACACCTTCACCGTCCCTCCCGGCGGCTACCGCCCCACCACGTACGCCGTCGAACCCGACGCCTCCACCGCGAGCTACTTCTTCGCCGCCGCCGCGCTCACCGGCCGCGAGGTCACCGTGCCCGGCCTCGGCCGGGACGCGCTCCAGGGCGATCTGCGCTTCGTCGACGTCCTGCGCCGCATGGGCGCCGACGTCCGTACGACAGCGGACGCGACGACCGTCGGCTCCGCCGGCGCCCTCACCGGCCTCACGGTCAACATGCGCGACATCTCCGACACGATGCCGACGCTGGCGGCCATCGCACCGTTCGCCTCGTCGCCCGTCCGCATCGAGGACGTCGCCAACACCCGGGTGAAGGAGTGCGACCGGCTCGACGCCTGCGCCGACAACCTCCGGCGCATGGGCATCACCGTGCGCACGGGTCATGACTGGATCGAGATCCACCCCGGCACCCCCCGCCCCATCGAGATCACCACCCACGGCGACCACCGCATCGTCATGTCGTTCGCCGTCACCGGGCTGCGGACGCCGGGCATGACGTACGACGACCCCGCCTGTGTACGCAAGACGTTCCCGCGCTTCCACGAGACCTTCGCGGATTTCGCGGCCACCACGGCCGGTTAGGGTTCCTGGGCGCTCGTCGTCCACAGGAGAATTCATGGCCACGCCGCCCCACCAGCCCCTGCCCCCGTACGGGTTCGGCCGCCCCGCGCCGCTTCCGTGCGACGTCTGCGGTGCGATACCCGCGGTCCACACCGTCGTCCGCGGTCATCAGGGGCTCGTCGTCACGCTGCGCTTCCTGACGAAGGAAGGCACCTTCTGCCGCACCTGCGGGACCTCGCTGTACCGGAAGATGACCTCGGACACGCTCTGGCAGGGCTGGTGGGGGCTGCTGTCCGCGTTCGCCGCCCCGGTCACCCTGTTCATGAACATCGGTGCCCGCCGCCGGATCCGCTCCCTGCCGCATCCGGTGGGGAATCTGAGACCCCAGCTCGCCCCCGGCCGCCGCGTCCTGGTCCGGCTGCCCGCCCTGATCATCACCGGCGCCCTCGTCGCGGCGCTCGGCGTCTTCGTCGTACCGCGGCTGATCCCCTCCACCCCGCCCAGCTTCATGGCGGGCGACTGTGGACGCAACAACGCCGAGTGGCCCGAGCAGGATCTCGAAGAGGTCGGGTGCAGCTCGGCCGAGGCCGAGTTCTGGCTCTCGGAGGGCGGGAAGTGCTGGGGCATGGACTGGCTGGTGTACCTGGAATACAGCGCCGAGCAGGAGATGCTGTGCGCTCACCCCATGAAGAAGTGACCCCGACTGGGACGCCCTGTCCCCACGCACAGCCGTAGCGGCAACAATGGGGGGCATGAGCGACAGCCCTGCCCCCCTCGCCGATCCGCATCTGATCTTCGACGCCGCGGAAGGCCGCCGGGATCTCGTGATCCTCGGCTCCACCGGGTCCATCGGCACCCAGGCCATCGACCTGGTGCTGCGCAACCCCGACCGCTTCCGGGTCACCGCACTCTCCGCCGGCGGCGGCAGGGTCGCGCTCCTCGCCGAGCAGGCGCGGCGCCTCCGGGTGCGTACGGTCGCCGTCGCCGCCGAGGACAAGGTACCGGCCCTGCGCGAGGCACTGCGCGCGGAGTACGGGGCGGGCGAGCCGCTCCCCGAGATCCTGGCCGGGCCCGACGCGGCCACCCGGCTCGCAGCGGGCGACTGCCACACCGTGCTCAACGGCATCACCGGCTCGATCGGCCTCGCCCCGACCCTCGCCGCCCTGGAGGCGGGCCGCACGCTCGCCCTCGCCAACAAGGAGTCGCTGATCGTCGGCGGCCCGCTGGTGAAGGCGCTCGCCGCCCCCGGCCAGATCATCCCGGTCGACTCGGAACACGCCGCGCTCTTCCAGGCCCTGGCCTCCGGCACCCGCGCCGACGTACGCAAGCTCGTCGTCACAGCATCGGGCGGACCCTTCCGGGGGCGCACGAGGAGCGAGCTGGCCGACGTCACCCGGGAGCAGGCCCTCGCGCACCCGACCTGGGCGATGGGCCCGGTCATCACCATCAACTCGGCGACCCTGGTCAACAAGGGCCTGGAGGTCATCGAGGCACATCTCCTCTACGACATTCCGTTCGACCGGATCGAAGTGGTCGTCCACCCGCAGTCGTACGTCCACTCCATGGTCGAGTTCACGGACGGCTCCACGCTCGCCCAGGCCACCCCGCCGGACATGCGCGGCCCGATCGCCATCGGCCTCGGCTGGCCGCAGCGCGTCCCCGACGCCGCTCCCGCCTTCGACTGGTCGAAGGCGTCCAGCTGGGAGTTCTTCCCGCTGGACACCGAAGCCTTCCCGTCCGTCGGGCTCGCCCGGCACGTCGGCACCCTCGGCGGCACGGCCCCCGCGGTGTTCAACGCCGCGAACGAGGAGTGCGTGGACGCGTTCCTGGCGGGACGGCTGCCCTTCAACGGAATCATGGATACGGTCACCGCAGTGGTGGCCGAACACGGCACCCCTGCCACGGGAACTTCACTGACGGTCGCGGACGTCCTCGAAGCGGAGACCTGGGCGCGTGCCCGGGCCCAGGAGCTCTCGGCGAAAGCGACAGCGGAGGCGCGCGCATGAGTATGACGACGATCCTGTTGACGATCCTGGGGATCGCCATCTTCGCCGTGGGTCTGCTGTTCTCGATCGCCTGGCACGAGCTGGGGCACCTCTCGACCGCCAAACTCTTCGGCATCCGCGTACCGCAGTACATGGTCGGCTTCGGCCCGACCATCTGGTCGCGCAAGAAGGGCGACACCGAGTACGGCATCAAGGCGATCCCCGCGGGCGGCTACATCCGCATGATCGGCATGTTCCCGCCCGGCGCCGACGGACGTCTGGAGGCCCGCTCCACCTCACCGTGGCGCGGCATGATCGAGGACGCCAGGTCGGCCGCCTTCGAGGAGCTGGAGCCGGGCGACGAGACGCGCCTCTTCTACACGCGCAAGCCGTGGAAGCGCGTGATCGTGATGTTCGCCGGCCCGTTCATGAACCTGGTGCTGGCCGTCGCCATCTTCCTCGGCGTGTCCATGACCTTCGGCTTCCAGACCCAGACCACCGAGGTCGCGGCGGTCCAGAAGTGCGTCATCGCGCAGAGCGAGGACCGCGACACCTGTGAGAAGGGCGACCCCGTCTCGCCCGCACAGGCCGCCGGTCTGCAGAAGGGCGACAAGATCGTCGCCTTCAACGGCCAGCGGATCGACGACTGGTCCACGCTGTCCGACCGGATCCGCGGCACCATCGGCCCCGCCACCATCACCGTGCAGCGCGACGGCGGCGAACAGACCCTCAACGCCGTACTGAAGAAGAACTCGGTGGCGAAGAAGGACTCCAACGGCGACGTCATCCCCAACGAGTACGTGACGGCGGGCTACCTGGGCTTCGGCCCGCGGAGCGAGATCGTGCCGCTCTCCTTCGGGGACTCGGTCGTCCGCATCGGAGACATGATCGAGAACGGCGTCGACTCGATCATCGCGCTGCCGTCCAAGGTCCCGGACCTCTGGAACGCGGCCTTCAGCGACGGGGAACGCGCGGACGACTCCCCGGTCGGCGTGGTCGGCGCGGCCCGCATCGGCGGCGAGGTGATGACCCTCGACGTCCCGGCGCAGAACCAGATCGCGATGATGCTGTTCCTGCTCGCCGGCTTCAACCTCTCGCTGTTCCTCTTCAACATGCTGCCCCTGCTGCCGCTCGACGGCGGTCATATCGCGGGCGCCCTCTGGGAAGCCCTGCGCCGCAACGTGGCCCGGGTCTTCAAGCGCTCCGACCCCGGTCCGTTCGACGTGGCGAAGCTGATGCCGGTCGCCTACGTGGTCGCCGGAATCTTCATCTGCTTCACGCTGCTGGTTCTGGTGGCCGACATCGTCAACCCGGTCAAGATCACCTGACCGTCCCACACGCCCCACGGGGAGTGGCCGGTCACACATGAGGTGGCCGGCCACCCGCCGGGGGTGAATTCGCCGGACGGGGTGCGTCCCGCGTCCCTTCGGTGCCGTAACCTCGAAGACCGGAGCCCGCCGATCTCGGGACCTTGATCCACACCTTGGGGATGCTCAGCGCATGACTGCGATTTCTCTCGGAATGCCGGCCGTTCCGACCAAGCTCGCCGACCGAAGGGTCAGCCGCCAGATCCAGGTCGGGTCGGTCGCGGTCGGCGGAGACGCACCGGTGTCGGTGCAGTCGATGACGACGACGCGTACCTCGGACATCGGGGCGACTCTGCAGCAGATCGCGGAGCTGACGGCCTCGGGGTGCCAGATCGTGCGGGTGGCGTGTCCGACACAGGACGACGCGGACGCGTTGTCGACGATCGCGCGGAAGGCGCAGATCCCCGTGATCGCGGACATTCACTTCCAGCCGAAGTACGTCTTCGCGGCGATCGACGCGGGCTGTGCGGCGGTGCGCGTGAACCCGGGGAACATCAAGCAGTTCGACGACAAGGTCAAGGAGATCGCGCTCGCCGCCAAGGACGCGGGCACGCCGATCCGGATCGGTGTGAACGCGGGTTCGCTGGACGCGCGGCTGCTGAAGAAGTACGGCAAGGCGACACCGGAGGCTCTGGTGGAGTCGGCGCTGTGGGAGGCGTCGCTCTTCGAGGAGCACGGTTTCGGTGACATCAAGATCTCGGTGAAGCACAACGACCCGGTCGTGATGGTGAACGCCTACCGTCAACTGGCGGCGCAGAGTGACTACCCGCTGCATCTGGGTGTGACCGAGGCGGGTCCGGCGTTCCAGGGCACGATCAAGTCGGCGGTGGCGTTCGGCGCCCTGCTGTCGGAGGGCATCGGGGACACGATCCGTGTGTCGCTCTCGGCTCCGCCGGCCGAGGAGGTCAAGGTCGGGCTGCAGATCCTCGAGGCGCTGAACCTCAAGCAGCGTCGTCTGGAGATCGTGTCGTGTCCGTCGTGCGGGCGTGCGCAGGTGGACGTGTACAAGCTGGCGGACCAGGTGAGTGCGGGTCTTGAGGGCATGGAGGTCCCGCTGCGGGTCGCGGTGATGGGCTGTGTCGTCAATGGTCCGGGTGAGGCCCGTGAGGCTGACCTGGGTGTGGCGTCCGGCAACGGCAAGGGACAGATCTTCGTGAAGGGCGAGGTCATCAAGACCGTCCCTGAGTCGAAGATCGTCGAGACCCTCATCGAGGAAGCCCTGAAGATCGCCGAGCAGATGGAGAAGGACGGCATCTCCTCCGGCGAACCCCAGGTCTCCATCAGCTGACCAGGACCGCACACGGCTTCACCGCGCCCCGCCGGACTTCGCGTCCGGCGGGGCGCGGCCGTTGTGCCCGAGGGGCAGGACGAGCCGCGGGAAGCCGACCGCGGCCGGCCCCCTTCCGGGCGCGAGGGGCGCCCGCCGCCGCCGTTCGGTACAGTGCGGAAATCAGCAGACCGCATGGTGAGGCCCCCTCGTGTTGACGCAGACCACCACCCGGGTCCTCGAACCCAGCGACCTCGGCGCCGCGCTCGCCATCCTGGAGAGCGAGCCCGTGGCCAACGCCTTCGTGACATCGCGCGTGCAGGTCGCGGGACTCGACCCCTGGCGCCTCGGCGGTGAGATGTGGGGCTGGTACGCCGACGGGCGCCTGCGCTCCCTGTGCTACTCCGGGGCCAACCTCGTCCCCATCTGTGCCACTCCCGAAGCGATCAGGGCCTTCGCCGACCGTGCCCGCAGGGCAGGCCGCCGCTGCTCGTCGATCGTCGGCCCCGCCGAACCCACGGCCCAGCTGTGGCGCCTGCTCGAACCGGGCTGGGGCCCCGCCCGCGAAGTCCGCGCCAACCAGCCGCTCATGGTCACCGAACACCCCTCCGCCGACGTCGAACCCGACCCCCTCGTGCGCCGCATCCACAAGGAGGAGATGGACATCCTCATGCCGGCCTGCGTGGCGATGTTCACGGAGGAGGTGGGCATCTCGCCGATGGCCGGTGACGGCGGACTCCTCTACCAGGCACGCGTCGCCGAGCTGATCGGCAGCGGCCGCTCCTTCGCCCGCATCGAGGACGGCAGGGTCGTCTTCAAGGCGGAGATCGGCGCGGCCACCTCGCTGGCCTGCCAGATCCAGGGCGTCTGGGTCGCCCCCGAACACCGCGGGCGGGGCCTCTCCGAAATCGGCATGGCCGCGGTCCTGCGCTACGCGCTGGCCGACGTGGCGCCCATCGTCAGCCTGTACGTGAACGACTACAACACCCCCGCGCGCAAGGCGTACGCCCGTGTCGGCTTCCGTGAGACCGGAGCCTTCATGAGCGTCCTCTTCTGACCCCACCGTCCCGGCGCGGACAGTAGGGTTCCCGCATGGCAGCAGCAGTGAGCGGTGGCGGTCCCGGAGTTCCCGGCATCGTGGTGGGCCCCCTCGACCTGGCCGCGCGAGTCGACGAGGCACTGGCGGTGCAGGCCGTCGCCTTCGGTCTGGGCCCGGAGGAGATCGAGGTACGCCGCCACATCGTGCTGCGGCACCTCGAACATCCGCAGGCGCGTGCGCTCGGAGCCGCCACCGCCGGTGGCCGGCTCGTCGGATTCGTCTACGGCATGCCCAACGAGCGCGCCCAGTGGTGGTCGACCGTCGTCGAGCCCTATCTGCGCGCCACCGGCTCCGAGGGCTGGCTGGACGACTCGTTCGTGATCACGGAGCTGCACGTCCACCCGGACCACCAGCAGCACGGCATCGGACGGACCCTGATCACCGCCCTCACGGACGCCGTCGGCCTGCCCCGCTCCATCCTCTCGGCGATCGACACGGAGAGCCCGGCGCGCGGCCTGTACCGCTCCCTCGGCTACCGGGACCTGGCCCGGCAGGTGCACTTCCCCAGTGCTCCCAGGCCGTACGCGGTGATGGGCGCGCCCCTTCCGCTGTGCCGTGCGGAGGCAATCGATTTCCGCCCGCCCCCGCAGCCCGGCTAATCTCGGCCACATCACCCTTCCGAGCAGGAGTTCATCATGGCCCAGGTCCAGCGCATGTCCCGATTGATGATCAAGACACTGCGCGACGACCCGGCAGACGCCGAGACGCTCAACCACAAGCTGCTCGTCCGGGCCGGATACGTACGTCGCACGGCCGCCGGCATCTGGACCTGGCTGCCGCTCGGCAAGAAGGTCCTGGAGAACGTCACCCGAGTCGTCCGCGAGGAGATGGACGCCATCGGCGGCCAGGAAGTCCTGCTCCCCGCGCTGCTCCCCAAGGAGTCCTACGACGCGAGCGGCCGGTACGAGGAGTACGGCGACCTGCTGTTCCGCCTCAAGGACCGCAAGGGTTCCGAATACCTCCTCGGCCCCACGCACGAAGAGATCTTCACCCAGATCGTCAAGGACCAGATCTCGTCCTACAAGGACCTGCCCGTGGTCCTGTACCAGATCCAGACCAAGTACCGCGACGAGGCCCGCCCCCGCGCCGGTGTGCTCCGCGGGCGCGAGTTCCAGATGAAGGACTCGTACTCCTTCGACACCACCGACGAGGGCCTCGTCGAGGCGTACCAGCTGCACCGGGCCGCCTACATCCGGATCTTCGAGCGCCTCGGCCTCGACCACCGCATCGTCTCCGCGGTCTCCGGCGCCATGGGCGGCTCCGCGTCCGAGGAGTTCCTCGCCCCCGCCCCGGCCGGTGAGGACACCTTCGTCGACTGCCCCAACTGCGACTACGCCGCCAACACGGAGGCCGTGACCTTCAAGGGCGCCCCCGTCGACGGTTCGGCGCACGGCCCCGTCGAGGAGCTGGACACCCCGGACACCCCGACCATCGAGACCCTTGCCGCCTTCCTCGGCATCCAGGCGTCCGAGACGCTCAAGAACCTCCTGGTGAAGGTCGACGGCGAGATCGTCGCCGTGGGCGTGCCCGGCGACCGCGAGGTCGACCTCGGCAAGCTCGGCGAGCACCTGGCGCCCGCCGTGGTCGAACTGGTCACAGCCGAGGACTTCGAGGGCCGCCCCGACCTCGTACGCGGCTACGTCGGCCCGCAGGGTCTGGACAAGGTCCGCTACATCGCCGACCCCCGCGTCGCCTCCGGCACCGCCTGGGTCACCGGCGCCAACAAGCCCGGCACCCACGCGCGCAAGGTCGTCGCCGGCCGTGACTTCGAGGTCGACGACTACCTCGACGTCGTCGTCGTCGAGGCGGGCGACCCCTGCCCGAAGTGCGGTGCGGGCCTCAAGCTGGACCGTGCCATCGAGATCGGCCACATCTTCCAGCTGGGCCGCAAGTTCGCCGACGCCTTCCAGCTCGACGTGCTCGGGCAGAACGGCAAGCCGGTCCGGGTCACGATGGGGTCGTACGGAATCGGCGTCTCCCGCGCCGTGGCGGCACTCGTCGAGCAGACCGCCGACGAGCAGGGCCTGTGCTGGCCGCGCGAGATCGCCCCGGCCGACGTCCACGTCGTCGCCGCGGGCAAGGCACTTCAGACGGAGCTGGCCCTCGACGTCTCCGAGAAGCTGAACGCGGCGGGCGTCCGGGTCCTGGTGGACGACCGCGCGGGTGTCTCGCCCGGCGTGAAGTTCACGGACGCCGAGCTGATCGGTGTGCCGAAGATCCTGGTGGCGGGCCGCCGTTCGGCCGAGGGTGTCCTGGAGCTCAAGGACCGCCGCACGGGCGAGCGCGAGGAGCTCACGGTGGACGAGGCGATCGCGCGCCTCACCAGCCAGGGCTGAGCCGAGCCGGTACGTCACGAAGGCGCCCGCGCACCTGCGCGGGCGCCTTCGGGCGCTTCGGGCGGCCGGGCCCTACAGCCAGCCCGCGAACTCCAGGATCAGTTCGCCGTCCTGCCGGCGTCCAGCGGTCAGCGCGCGGGTGCCCGACTCCACGGCCCGGAACAGCGTCCAGCCGTGCAGCCGTTCCCGGTCCACGTCCAGGGAATCGGCGAGCTTCTTGATCCGTCGCCGGGCCGTCGCCGCGCCGCCGGGAGAGGCGATCAGATCCTCGACCCGGTCCCGCACCAGCCGTGCCAGGTCGTAGGCGCGCTCGCCCACCAGCGGCTCGGGGCCGACCGTGAGCCAGGGGGAACGCTCACCCGAGAGCACCTTGCTCTGGCGGAAGTTGCCGTGCAGCAGCAGGAGTTCGGGGGAGTGGGCGACCAGTTCGGCACGGGCCGCCAGAGCGGCCGACACGAGCGGAGCCAGCTCCGGACCGGCCTCCGCGACCGCCCGCATCGGCCCCGCCTGACGGCCCGTCCGCTCGGCCACCGTCTCGAAGGAGTGCCCGGCCGGCGGCTCGACCCACAGCCGGCGCACCGTGCCCGCCGCCTCCAGCAGGGCCTTCGCCTCCGGGAGCGAGCGCAGCGACACCTCGTGGTGCAGCCGCTCCAGAAGAAGCGCGTCGCCCGGCAGTGCCCCGGGGGGTTCGAGCAGCTGTACGGCGCCCCAGCCGTTCCAGTGCGCCAGCGCGGCCTGCTCGCACCCGGGCGCGGCCTCGGGCGGGGCGATCTTCAGTACGCCGGGCGTCCCGTCGGACCGCCGCACCAGGAGGGCCAGGCTGCTGCGTCCGCCGGGGGCGACGACCCGCTCGACGGAGAGATCCTGCGTGCTCCCGGAAAGCGCCTCGTCGGTCAGCGCGGGGAGCCGTCCGAGCCACTCGGCCGCGGCGGCATCCCCGTACATCTCGCCGAGCGCTCGCACCAGACGCTGCGGCGGTTCGAAACCCATACGTGCCTTGTTCCCTTTCAGAGCCTTCTTCAGTGCGTCCCGCCGGTCCCTTCCGGACCTGCGGCCTCCGCGGTCGCGGCCTTCTCGGGGAGCCCGGGAAAGGCTACGCCGGTGCCCCGCCAGCGGACCGCGCGTACCGCGGCCTCCCGCAGAGCGCCCGCGGCTTCCCGCCGCAGGGGCCCTCCGGCGGCCCGTACGAGATCGGAGTAGACGCCCGCGATCCGGTCCTCCAGCACGGCGGCGAACCGCACCGCCGCCGCCGGGTCCCGCACCGCGAACGGCAGAGCGTACGCGGCATCGGCCGCGACGGGCGCACCGCCCAGGTCACGCACGGTGCGCACCAGGGCGTCGCGCCGTGCCCGGTGCCCGTCGTACGCGGCCGTGGCCTCCGTAGCGCGCCTCCCGGTGAGCCGGCCGCCGAGCACCGCGTATCCGTACACCGCGGCGTGCTCGGCCGCCAAGGCGGCCTGAGCGGCGTTCAGTTCCTCCGAGCCGTCCTCGGCCCGGGTGTCGATGAGGCTCATGACGCGGTGTCCTTGGCGAGTTCGGTGAGCAGGTACGCGTGCACGGCGCCGGCGGCCGCGACGGAGGCCAGCAGCCGGGCGAGTTCGGGTTCCGCCTCCAGCAGGGACTCGGTGTGGGCGTCGGCCGAGCGTCGCGCCGCGGCGGCCAGCTCCTTCAGGGCGGCCCGCGCGTCGACGGCCGGAGCCGCTGCGGGCGCCCCCGGCGTCGTCCGTCCGGCGCCCTTCGACAGGGCCGCCGTGTGTTCCCGTACGGCGGACCGCAGCGGGGCCAGTCCGGCGGCCGTGGCGGGATGCGCGGCCGCGACCTGGTCGTACCGGGCGAGCAGTGAGGCGCTGACCCGGGTCGCGCCCTTGCGCAGCGTCCGCTGAGCGCGGGCGTCCGTGGCGCGGGCGCGGGCCTGCGCGTCGGCCCGCGAACCGGCGGGGGAGGACCCCTTGGGGGTCTCCGGCCCGTCACCGCAGCCCGCCAGCACCGCACCCATCGAAAGTGCTCCAGTGGCCGCGAGCGCGGCCCTGCGCGTCGTCCCCGTCCGCCGCACGTGTCTCCTCCGGGTCCCGTTCGGTACTGACTGCTTCTGTCCTGAAGTGATCACCGTTGGCGAGCGTACCCGCGCCCAGGGGCAGGCGGACGGCAACACCCCTCCGGACCGGATACCCTTTGACCTGACACACGACGATCCCCACAACAGCACACGCGGCCGAGGAGTCACCCGGGATGAGCACCACCCAGAGCGAGAGGCTGCGCGAACTGCTGGAACCGCTCGTCAGCGCCGAGGAACTGGATCTCGAAGAGATCGAGGTGGCACGAGCCGGCCGCAGGCAGGTGCTTCGGGTCATCGTGGATTCCGAACAGGGTGTCGAGCTGGACGCCTGTGCCGAGCTGAGCCGCGCGATCTCCGAGAAGCTCGACGAGACCGACGTGATGGGCGAGGGCGAGTACGTCCTCGAAGTGAGCTCTCCGGGCGCCGACCGCCCGTTGACCGAGCACCGCCACTACGTACGAGCCACCGGCCGCCTCGCCCGGCTCCAGCTGACCGGGGGCGACGAGCTGGTGGCCCGCATTCTCGCGGTCGACGACGAAGGACTGGACCTCGAAGTGCCGGGCGTCAAGGGCCGCAAGCCCACGTCCCGCCGGGTCTCCTTCGACGAGATCGCCAAGGCACGCGTGGAGATCGAATTCAACCGCAAGGACAAGAAGGAAGAGGAGGCGTAGCCGTGGACATCGATGTGAAGCTGCTGAAGGGCTTGGCGCAGGACAAGGAGATCCCCTTCGACGTGCTCGTCGGGGCGATCGAGTCGGCCCTCCTCATCGCGTACCACCGCACCGACGGCAGCCACCGCCGGGCACGGGTCGAGCTGAACGAGCGCGGCCATGTGACGGTGTGGGCCAAGGAGGACCCGGCCGACCTCGAAGAGGGCCAGGAGCCCAAGGAGTTCGACGACACCCCGTCCGGCTTCGGCCGGATCGCGGCGACCACCGCCAAGCAGGTCATCCTGCAGCGGCTGCGCGACGCGGAGGACGACAGGACGTTCGGCGAGTACGCCGGCCACGAGGGCGATGTCGTCACCGGTCTGGTCCAGCAGGGCAAGGACCCCAAGAACGTCCTGGTCGACATCGGCAAGATGGAGGCCATCCTGCCCGTCCAGGAGCAGGTGCCGGGCGAGGAGTACACCCACGGCCTCCGGCTGCGTTCGTACGTCGTACGGGTCGCCAAGGGCGTCCGAGGCCCGTCCGTGACGCTGTCGCGTACCCACCCCAACCTCGTGAAGAAGCTCTTCGCGCTGGAGGTCCCGGAGATCGCGGACGGCTCGGTCGTCATCGAGGCGATCGCCCGCGAGGCCGGTCACCGCAGCAAGATCGCGGTGCGCTCCACCCGTGCCGGTCTGAACCCCAAGGGTGCCTGCATCGGCCCGATGGGCAGCCGTGTGCGCAATGTCATGGCCGAGCTGCACGGCGAGAAGATCGACATCGTGGACTGGTCGGACGACCCGGCCGAGATGGTCGCCAACGCGCTGTCGCCCGCACGGGTGAGCAAGGTCGAGGTCGTGGACCTCGGTGCCCGGTCCGCCCGGGTCACCGTTCCGGACTACCAGCTGTCGCTGGCGATCGGCAAGGAGGGGCAGAACGCCCGTCTGGCCGCCCGTCTCACCGGCTGGCGCATCGACATCCGCCCGGACACGGAGACGGACGAGGAGCGGGACATCGCGGACCGTGAGCGCGCCGAGCGCGCCAGGGAGCGGTCGGAGCGGGGCTGATCCCCGGCCCCTCCGGTAGCGGTCAGGGCCGTTCAGCGGCCCGTCCGAAGGAATAAATCCGGGCGCCACGACGCTGAGATCACGACAACATCCGTTCGATTCTTGCCCCAAAGGGGTGAGGTCGGTGCGGGGAGGTAGACTTAAACGTGTCTGGCCGGACGCTAGCCCGCGCTTGCCCCGAACGAACCTGTGTCGGATGCCGGGAGCGGGCGGCCAAGAGCGAGTTGCTGCGCATCGTGGTGGATGAGGGTGAATGCCTACCCGATCCGCGCGGTACGCTGCCCGGCCGGGGTGCGTATCTGCACCCCGCCTCTGTCTGTCTCGACCTGGCGGTCCGCCGCCGGGCATTCCCCCGGGCCTTCAAGGCCAAGGGGCCGTTCGGTTCCGCGGCACTGCAGCGGTTCGTCGAGCGGGTGACAACGCAAGAAAAGTGAACGGCACGGGACCCCGTGCGGTCAGGTACCTCGCGAGTTGGAAGTAGGTCGAGATTGCGATGAGCACTCGATGAGTACGCGATGAGTACGCCCATGAAGTAGCGACGGTCCGGCGGTAACCCGGACCTAAAAGGAGCGAAGTGGCTAAGGTCCGGGTATACGAACTCGCCAAGGAGTTCGGGGTTGAGAGCAAGGTCGTCATGGCCAAGCTCCAAGAACTCGGTGAGTTCGTACGTTCGGCGTCCTCGACGATCGAGGCGCCGGTTGTACGCAAGTTGACTGACGCACTGCAGGGGCCCGGCGGCAACGCCGGCAAGTCCGCTGCGAAGCCCGGCGCGCCCCGCAAGGCCGCGCCCTCGAAGCCCGCAGCGCCCTCCCCGGCCGCTGCGGCACGTCCCGCTGCCCCGAAGCCCGGCGTCCCGGCCCCCAAGCCGGCCGCAGCCGAGGCCCCGGAGAGCAGCGCCCCCGCCGCAGCACCTTCCGCGCCGTCTGCGGGCCCGCGTCCGGGCCCCAAGCCCGCGCCGAAGCCCGCACCGGTCACTCCGGTGCCCGCGGCTGAATTCTCCGCTCCGGCCCCGGCTCAGCCGGCCCAGCCGCAGCAGCAGCAGGCCCCGCGTCCCGCGGGTGCCACCCCCGGCCCCCGCCCCGCGACCCGTCCGGCTCCGGCCGGCGGTCAGCGTGACGGTGGCCAGCGTGACGCAGGTCAGCGCGACGGCGGCCGTGGCGGCGAGCGTGGCGGCGACCGCCCCGCGCGTCCCGCAGGCCAGGGAGCGCCGCGTCCTGCCGGTGCTCGTCCGGCGGGTCCCCGTCCGGGCAACAACCCCTTCACCTCCGGTGGCTCCACCGGCATGGCGCGCCCCCAGGCCCCCCGGCCCGGCGGCGCCCCGCGTCCCGGTGGCGGTCAGGACCGTCCGGAGCGCCCCGGCGCCCCGCGTCCGCAGGGCGGCCCCGGTGGCGCCCCGCGCCCGCAGGGTCAGGGTGGTGCCCGTCCGAGTCCCGGCGGCATGCCCCGTCCGCAGGCTCCCCGTCCGGGCGGTGCCCCGTCCGGTAACCGGCCGAACCCGGGCATGATGCCGCAGCGTCCCGCTGCGGGTCCGCGTCCCGGTGGTGGCCCCGGTGGCGGTGGCCGTGGTCCCGGTGGCGGCGGCGGTCGTCCCGGTGGCGGTGGCGGCGCAGGCCGTCCCGCCGGCGGCGGTTTCGCAGGCCGTCCGGCCGGTCCCGGTGGCGGCGGCGGCGGTTTCGCCGGTCGTCCCGGTGGTCCGGGTGGCGGCGGCGGTGCCGGTCGTCCCGGTGGTGGCGGCGGCTTCGGCGGTCGTCCCGGCTTCGGTGGACGTCCCGGCGGCCCGGGTGCCCGTGGTGGCACACAGGGTGCGTTCGGCCGTCCGGGTGGTCCCGCGCGTCGTGGTCGCAAGTCGAAGCGTCAGAGGCGCCAGGAGTACGAGGCCATGCAGGCCCCGTCGGTGGGCGGCGTCATGCTGCCTCGCGGCAACGGGCAGGCTGTCCGGCTGTCGCGCGGTGCGTCCCTCACGGACTTCGCGGAGAAGATCAACGCGAACCCGGCGTCGCTCGTCGGCGTGATGATGAACCTCGGCGAGATGGTCACTGCCACGCAGTCCGTCTCCGACGAGACGCTGAAGATGCTCGCGGACGAGATGAACTTCGTCCTCGAGATCGTCAGCCCCGAGGAGGAGGACCGCGAGCTGCTCGAGTCCTTCGACATCGAGTTCGGCGAGGACGAGGGCGGCGAAGAGGCCCTGGTCTCCCGTCCGCCGGTCGTGACCGTCATGGGTCACGTCGACCACGGTAAGACCCGACTGCTGGACGCGATCCGCAAGACGAACGTCGTTGCGGGCGAGGCCGGCGGTATTACGCAGCACATCGGTGCGTACCAGGTCGGCGCCGAGGTCAATGGCGAGGACCGTCGCATCACCTTCATCGACACCCCGGGTCACGAGGCGTTCACCGCCATGCGTGCACGTGGTGCGAAGTCCACCGACATCGCGATCCTCGTGGTGGCGGCGAACGACGGTGTGATGCCCCAGACGATCGAGGCGCTGAACCACGCCAAGGCGGCCGATGTGCCGATCGTGGTCGCGGTCAACAAGATCGACGTCGAGGGTGCCGACCCGACCAAGGTGCGCGGTCAGCTCACCGAGTTCGGTCTGGTGGCCGAGGAGTACGGCGGCGACACGATGTTCGTCGACATCTCCGCCAAGCAGGGCCTCAACATCGAGGCTCTTCTGGAGGCCGTCGTCCTCACCGCCGACGCCTCGCTCGACCTGCGGGCCAACCCGGAGCAGGACGCGCAGGGTATTGCGATCGAGTCCCACCTCGACCGCGGCCGTGGTGCCGTCGCGACCGTCCTGGTCCAGCGAGGCACGCTGCGGGTCGGCGACACGATGGTGGTCGGCGACGCGTACGGCCGAGTCCGCGCCATGCTCGACGACAAGGGCGAGAACGTCGAGGAAGCGGGTCCCTCGACCCCCGTCCTCGTGCTGGGTCTCACCAACGTGCCGGGTGCCGGCGACAACTTCCTGGTTGTCGACGAGGACCGTACGGCCCGTCAGATCGCCGAGAAGCGTGCCGCTCGTGAGCGCAACGCCAACTTCGCCCGCAAGGGTGTCCGGTTCTCCCTGGAGAACCTGGACGAGGCGCTCAAGGCCGGTCTGGTCCAGGAACTCAACCTCATCATCAAGGGCGACGCGTCCGGTTCGGTGGAGGCTCTCGAGTCCTCGCTGCTCCAGCTCGACGTCGGTGAAGAGGTCGACATCCGGGTCCTGCACCGCGGTGTGGGTGCGGTCACCGAGTCGGACATCGACCTGGCGACCGGCTCCGACGCCATCGTGATCGGCTTCAACGTGCGCGCCGCAGGGCGTGCGCAGCAGATGGCCGAGCGCGAAGGCGTGGACGTCCGGTACTACTCGGTCATCTACCAGGCGATCGAAGAGATCGAAGCGGCCCTCAAGGGCATGCTCAAGCCGGAGTACGAAGAGGTCGAGCTCGGTACGGCGGAGATCCGCGAGGTCTTCCGCTCGTCCAAGCTGGGCAACATCGCCGGTGTGCTGGTCCGGTCCGGCGAGGTCAAGCGCAACACCAAGGCGCGCCTGCTTCGCGACGGCAAGGTCATCGCGGAGAGCCTCAACATCTCCGGTCTGCGCCGCTTCAAGGACGACGTCACCGAGATCCGCGAAGGCTTCGAGGGCGGTATCAACCTCGGAAACTTCAACGACATCAAGATCGACGACGTCATCGCGACGTACGAGATGCGCGAGAAGCCCCGCGGCTGATCCGTACCTCAACAGTCGGGGCCGATCGACGGGTCTTATTCCCTAGGACGGAGCCCGCCCGTAACGGTAAGTTTATTTTGTGGCACGCAAGC
>NZ_JBHXQO010000004.1:0-39833 GCF_042717135.1 Streptomyces sp. NPDC058620 | reverse complement strand
TCCTCAATCCCCTTCACTCCCCTGGTCCCTGCCCGCCCCCCCCCCCCGGCCAATCACCCTCCCACGCCGTGGGGCCCTTCTCGGTGCTCTCTCCCCCCCCCCCCCCCCCCCGGCCGTTCCGTGTACGGTTCTTGTGTCCCTGCCAAGCGCTGGCAGGGCACGAACCCGAACCGGCGGGATATCCGGACACACATGTATGTGGGGACACTGTCCTTCGATCTGCTCCTCGGCGACGTACGTTCGTTGAAGGAGAAACGCTCCATCGTCCGGCCGATCGTCGCCGAACTTCAGCGCAAGTACGCGGTGAGCGTGGCGGAGACGGGTGAACAGGATCTCCATCGCAGGGCCGAGATCGGTCTCGCGGTGGTCTCCGGGGACACCGGACACCTCACAGACGTACTGGACCGGTGCGAGCGGCTGGTGGCCGCCCGCCCCGAGGTGGAGCTGCTGTCGGTTCGACGGCGGCTGCACAGCGACGAAGACTGAAACAAGCACAGCAAACCCAGAAGGAAGAGTGACGGACCGGTGACCGACAACGCGCGGGCCCGCAAGCTGGCCGATCGCATCCAGGTCGTGGTCGCGGAGACCCTGGACCGGCGTATCAAGGATCCGCGGCTCGGATTCGTGACGATCACGGACGCTCGTGTCACCGGCGACCTGCGGGAGGCCACGGTCTTCTACACGGTCTACGGCGACGACGAGGAGCGTGCGGCCTCCGCCGCCGCGCTGGAGAGCGCCAAGGGCGTCCTCCGCTCCGAGGTCGGCAAGCAGATCGGGGTCCGGTTCACGCCGACCCTGGCCTTCGTCCCCGACGCCCTCCCGGACAACGCCCGCACCATCGAGGACCTCCTCGACAAGGCGCGTGCCAAGGACGCGGCGGTGCGCGAGGTGTCGACCGGCGCGACGTACGCGGGCGGTGCCGACCCGTACCGCAAGCCGGAGGACGAGGACGAAGTGGCCGAAGAGGCTGAAGAGTCCGAAGGGTCCGACGAGAACGAGGGCCCTGCCTCCGTATGACTCAGCAGAACAAGACGCCGGACGGCCTGGTCATTGTCGACAAGCCGTCCGGCTTCACTTCGCACGACGTCGTCGCCAAGATGCGCGGCATCGCCCGCACCCGCCGTGTCGGCCACGCCGGCACCCTGGACCCGATGGCCACGGGCGTGCTCGTGCTCGGCGTGGAGAAGGCCACCAAGCTGCTCGGCCACCTCGCGCTGACGGAGAAGGAGTACCTCGGCACGATCCGGCTCGGCCAGGACACCGTGACGGACGACGCGGAGGGCGAGATCACCTCGTCCACCGACGCGTCGGCCGTGACGCGCGAGGGCATCGACGCAGGCGTCGCGGCCCTGACCGGCGCGATCATGCAGGTGCCGTCCAAGGTCAGCGCCATCAAGATCGACGGCAAGCGGTCGTATGCGCGCGTACGCGGTGGCGAGGAGTTCGAGATCCCGGCCCGCCCGGTGACCATCTCGTCCTTCACCGTCTACGACGTGCGCGAAGCCGTGGCGGAGGACGGGACCCCGGTGGTCGACCTGGTCGTCTCCGTCGTCTGCTCCTCCGGTACGTACATCCGTGCCATCGCCCGGGACCTCGGTGCCGGGCTCGGTGTCGGAGGGCATCTGACCGCCCTGCGCCGCACCCGTGTGGGTCCGTACGGACTGGACATGGCCAAGACGCTCGACCAGCACCAGCAGGAGCTGACCGTGATGCCCGTCGCGGAGGCCGCCTCCTCGGCGTTCCCCCGCTGGGACGTCGACGAGAGGCGCGCCAAGCTGCTGCTCAACGGGGTCCGCCTGGACATGCCCTCGTATCCGCCGGGGCCCGTCGCGGCCTTCGGTCCCGACGGGCAGTTCCTGGTGCTCGTCGAGGAGCAGCACGGCAAGGCCAAGAGCCTCGCCGTCTTCGCCTGACCCGCACCGCCTCTCTCGTCACGCCGTGGAGCGGGTAGTGCCCCCTGTGCCCGCTCCACGTTCCCCCTCCCCTGGAGAGCTCTGTCCACTGAGCGCGGTGAATTCACCCCAATGGACGGGCGCTCGGAGTGAATACGGGGTGCGCAGGGGGGCGCGTTTTCTCTCTCCGCTACTAGCGCCGATCAATGCCGACCTACGGTCGGACCATGGGCAGCGGGGACCGGCCGGAGCTGGTAAGAATCTGCGATCGCGCCGGCCGGCCGCGGGGGACGGGATTCGTCGCGGACGACCGCGGCACGGTCGTCACCAGCCATGAGGCCGTCGCCACGTCGGTACCACTGACGCTGTACGGGCGGGACGGCCAGCAGCGGCCCGTCGAGCCGGACGACGTCACGCCGCTGCCGGAGCTCGGCCTCGCCCTGGTGCGCACCGGAGGACCCGACGCGCTGGGTGCGCGGCCGCTGCCGGTGACCGTCCGGGACCGGATCGGGACCGGTACGTACGTACGCATCGCCGCCCACGGCTGGCGTGAGGCGCGCGTGCTCGGGGAGGCCCCGGCCACGTACACCGCGGCGGGGCGTACCCACCGGATCGACGCGGCGATCGTCCTGGCGCTCGGCACCGACGGGCGGGACGCGCTGCGCTCGGGCGGGACGGCCGTGGGCGGGCCGGTGATGGATCCGGAGACCGGTGCGGTCCTCGGCGTGCTCTCGACGGCCCGGAGCGCCGACCACGAATCGGCAGGGCTCGCGGTACCGCTCACGGGCCTGCTGCCGGGGCCCGCTTCCGCACTCCTCCAGGCCCTGGTGCGGCGGAACGCGGCGACCGTGCCCGGCTACGGACGTGACCTCAACCTCGCGGGCGCCCACCAGCTGACCGCCACGTCGGTCGGCTCGCCGGTCGGTCCCGGCAACCGTACGGAGCCGGTCGACCGGCCGGAGGTCGCCGCGGCGTTCACCGCCTTCGACGCGGGTACGGGGCAGGTGCTCGGCCTGGTGGGAGCGCCCGGCACCGGCCGCACCACCGAGCTCGCCGCCCTCGCCGCCCACCGTGCGCAGGGCTCCGTGCCCGCCCTCACGCTCTGGCTGCGCGGCGCCGATCTGCTGGCCGACGACACGTCCGTCGCCGACGCGATGGCCCGGACCCTTCGGCGCTCGGGGCGGATCATCGCCGCCGCCGGTGCCGGGGGAGACATGGCGGCGGCCACTCCCGAGCGCGTGGCCGCGCTCGCCACCAGGGCCGCGAGCCCGCTGCTCGTCGTGCTCGACGGTCCGGAGGAGATGCCGCCGCTGCTGGCCCACCGGCTGGCGGAGTGGACCGCGGGGACGGCCGGCTGGCTGAGCGCCCACGGCGTACGGATGGTCGTCGCCTGCCGCCCCGAGCACTGGGAGACCGCCGGGGAGCTCTACCCGGCCGACGCCCTGCACCGCCCCGAGCGGCCCGCCAGGCGGCTGCCGCCCGCCGTCCGCCTCGGGGACCTGACCGCGAGCCAGGCGGAGCGGGCCAGGGAGCGTTACGGCATCCCGGCGGGCGCGATCACGCCGGGCCACGACCGGCATCCGCTCACCCTGCGTCTGCTGGCCGAGGTACGCGAGGCGCTGCCGCCGGACGTCCCCGGCCGGCCGGGCACGGAGGACGTCTTCGGCGCCCATCTGGACCTCATGTGCGTCCGCGTCGCCGTCCGGATCGCGGCGGGGGACGAGCAGCGGCTCCGGGGCACGGCGGTACGCCGGCTGGCGGCGAAGGTGGCGGGACAGGTCCACGAGGCGGCGCGGCGCTGCCTGGGCCCGGGGCAGGGGGAACTGGACCGGACCGCCTTCGAGGAGCTCTTCCCGTGGCGCACGGGCTGGGCGTCGGCCGTCCTCACGGAGGGCCTCCTGACCCCGGCGGGCTCGGGCTACCGCTTCGCCCACGAGGAACTGGGCGACTGGGTCCAGGGCGCCCACCTGGACCTGGACGCGGCACTGCGCTCCCTGGTCCACCGCTGGCACGAGCCGCCGGCCCCGGCCGAACGGGCCGTGGGCGAGGGGGGTGCACCACCCTTCACGGGCCCGGACGGTACGGGCCCGGCCTCCTCGCGGCGCCGAGCGGAGAGGACGGGACACGGGGTGCCTGCTCCCCGGCTCGCCCCCGAAGCGGGCCCCATGGCCGCCCCGGAGCCGCAGGAGGAGCCCCGCACGCTGCCCGTGCCCCGCCACCGGATCGGCCCGGTGATCCAGGCGATGCTCCTGCTCGGACGGCGACAGGGGGCGTCCGCCCTCGCGCACCGCATGGCGGATCTGATCGAGGCGATCGACCGGCTGTCCACCCGGACGGGAAACGGGGACACCGAGCGGACGGCCGCTACCGCCACGGGGGCTCCGCCCGGAATCTCGGCCGGCCGCCTCGGGCGCGAAGTGACCCGGGCAACTGCCGGGCAGCGGGGCGCCGACGCCCACGGTGAGGGCGGCCGCACGGGCGCCCCGGGGCCGTGCACCGGCGGGCGTCAGGCAGACGAGGCCCGGGAAGCGGTCGCGGACGGGCAGGCGGACCTGCCCTGCCCGGCGGGCCTCGCGCCGGCCGCCGGGCCTGCCACGGACCGGTGCGCCGCGGCCCGGGCCGTCGGCCCCGCGTCTCCCACGGCGCCAGGGAGCCGAACCCCTGGCGCCGGCCCACCCGGCCGGGCGGCCGGGGCCACGGCCTCCGCCTCCGACGGAGGGGCTCCGGCCTCCTCCGCCGGGACAGGTGACGCCGTCTGGTGGGCTGCCCATCTGCTCGGCGAGAGTCTGCTCCGGGTGCCCGACGCACGGCCGTATCTCGGGGTGCTCCGGGTGCTCGCCGGGCGCATCACCCGGCGGTCCGTCGCCGGGAGCGGGCCCGCGCGGCTGGGGGCGTACGGGGAGTTCGGGCCGTGGTTCTGGCAGCGGCTGCGGCTGCCAGAGGAGGAGCGGATCGATCTGCTGCGGCGGCTCCTGCCCGCCGACTGTGCGCCGCGCGCCGACGGGGACACGCGGTACCTGGACGCCGTGGCCCGGCGGCTCTCCGCCGCCCCGCGCACGGTGCAGGCGCTGCTCTGTCAGTGGTTCACCGACGAGCGCGTCCTGCACTCGGAGGAGGGCCTGCCGACGCGGCCCACCGTGGCAGCCGCCGCGCAGGCTCTGCTGTACGCCCGCCGTGACCTGGACGTCGACGCACTGACCGACGCGCTCGTCGGCACCCCGCATCCGCGCGCCGGGGAACTGCTGGGCACCCTCGTTGAGGACGAGCCGTCGGCGCTCTGCCGGGCCGTCGAGCGCTGGGCGCGCGACGAGGACCGGCCCGGACGGCGGGCCGCCGCCGCGACGTACGCCCCCGTCCTCCTCGGGCGCGCCGTCTCGGACGCCGACCGTGCCCTGCTGCGCGGCGCCGCCCTGCACCTGCTCGCGCGCCCCGCCGACTCCGCGCTGCACGGAACGGCGCTCACCGTCCTCGTACACGATCCGGGGACCAGGGACCGCTACCTGCCGCAGGCCCTGCGGGTGTTCGCCGCCGGTTCCCCGCAGCCTCCGGTGGCCCTGCTCGCCCAGGTGTTCCCGGCCCACCCGGGACCCGTCCTCGCCGCGATCCGGGCGCGGCTGGCGCGTCCGGACGAGGGTGCGGCGGACGTGCTCCTCGCGCTGGCCGGGCTGGACACCCCCGCCCTGGCGCTGCACGCCGCCGATCTCGTACGCGAGTACATCCGCGCCCACCCCGGGGACGGGGCGGGGCCCGCCGCGTACGTCGACGCCCGGCTCGAACACGGCCCGGCCGCCCGCGCCCTGCTGCTGCCCCTGGTCACCGGCCTGCTGCGGGACCGGCCCGCGCCGCCGCCCGTGCGCGGAGCCCTCGCCCGGGTGCTGGCCGCACCCGGGAGCAGCGCCTCGCGTCCGCTGCGGGCCGAGCTCCTGGAGGTGCTGCTGGAGTTCGAGCAGGACACCGGCAGGGACCCCGAGGTGCTCGACGCCCTCCTGCACGCCGCCGCCACCGGCTCCGGGGCGCGCCCGCAGGTCCGCACGAGGGCGCTGGTGCACCGCACCGGCATGCTCCTGGTACGGACCCCGGAAGGGGCCTCGCGCTTCGACCGCCGGCTCGTCGAACTCGCCCGCGACGTACCCGGTTTCGCGGGCCTCGTCACCGGCTGGCTGACCGACGCCCCGCAGGAGTGGGCGGCCGTCGTCGGGCCCAGTACCCGGCGGACGCTGGAGGCCCTGGAGAGGTCACAGCGTGCGATGACGGTGCCGATGCAGGCCATGGGACGTGAGCATGGCAGTCTTAGACCTGCGTAATGGACAGAGGCACGTACACGGGTTCGGGCGAGGAGCGGTCACAGTGCAGTGCTGGCGTGGCTTGGAGGACATCCCCCAGGACTGGGGACGCAGCGTCGTCACCATCGGCTCCTACGACGGTGTGCACCGCGGGCACCAGCTGATCATCGGCCGGGCCGTGGACCGGGCGCGCGAGCTGGGCATTCCCGCCGTGGTCGTCACCTTCGATCCGCACCCCAGCGAGGTCGTCCGCCCCGGCAGCCACCCGCCGCTGCTCGCCCCGCACCACCGGCGCGCCGAGCTGATGGCGGAACTGGGCGTGGACGCGGTGCTGATCCTGCCGTTCACGACCGAATTCTCGAAGCTGTCGCCGGCCGACTTCATCGTGAAGGTGCTGGTCGACAAGTTGCACGCGCGGGCGGTCATCGAAGGCCCGAACTTCCGGTTCGGGCACCGGGCGGCCGGGAACGTGCAACTGCTCACCGAGCTCGGCGGGACGTACGACTACACCGTCGAGGTCGTCGACCTCTATGTGAGCGGTGAGGCGGGCGGCGGCGAGCCGTTCTCCTCGACCCTCACCCGCCGGCTGATCGCCGAGGGCGATGTGACGGGCGCGGCGGAGATCCTCGGCCGGCCGCACCGCGTCGAGGGCGTCGTCGTCCGTGGCGCGCAGCGCGGCCGCGAGCTGGGTTTCCCGACCGCGAACGTCGAGACGCTGCCGCACACCGCGATCCCCGCCGACGGCGTGTACGCGGGCTGGCTGCACGTGAACGGCGAGGCGATGCCCGCCGCGATCTCCGTCGGCACGAACCCGCAGTTCGACGGTACGGAGCGCACCGTCGAGGCGTACGCGATCGACCGTGTGGGCCTCGAACTCTACGGGCTGCACGTGGCCGTGGACTTCCTCGCCTATGTGCGCGGCATGATGAAGTTCGACTCGATCGACGAGCTGCTCGTGGCGATGGCCGCCGATGTGAAGCGCTCCAGCGAGCTGATCGCCGCCCACGACAACCGCGCCTGACGGCACGCCAGGCAGACCTACGGCACACGGCCCCGGACCGGATCGGTCCGAGGCCGTGTGCCGTAGCTGTGCGGCCGGGGTCTACGCCGCTCCCGCCCAGTGGCACGCGACCTGGGTCGCCCCGCCGCCCGCGAGCACCGGCAGATCCTTCGTACGGCATGCGTCGGCCACCCCCGCCCGCTCCGCCTCGCCCGAGGCCAGGACCTGGCAGCGTGCGTGGAACCGGCATCCGGACGGCACCTTCGACGGGTCCGGCGGCTCACCGGTGAGGATCACCGGTTCTCCCTCGGCCTCCGGCAGCACGGACAACAGGGCCTGGGTGTACGGGTGCCGGGGCGCGGTCAGGATCTGCTCCACCTCACCGGTCTCCACGATCCGGCCGAGGTACATCACGGCCACCCGGTCCGCGATGTTCCACGCCAGGCCCAGGTCGTGCGTGACGACCAGCGCCGACAGACCCAGCTCGTCGCGGAGCCTCAGCAGCAGCGCCAGGATCTCGCCGCGCACCGACGCGTCCAGTGACGCCACCGGCTCGTCGGCCACGATCAGTTCCGGCTCCAGTACGAGCGCGCCGGCGATCACGACCCGCTGACGCTGACCGCCGGACAGTTCGTGCGGATACCGCAGGAAGAACCGCTCCGGAGGCCGCAGCCCCGCCCGCGACAACGCCTGGGCCACCGCCTCCCGCTCGTCACCCGGGTAACCGTGGATACGCAGGCCCTCCGCCACCGCGTCGTACACCGTGTGCCGGGGGTTGAGCGAGCCGCTGGGGTCCTGGAGCACCAGCTGGACCCGCTTGCGGTACGCCTTCAGGGCGCGGCCCGAGTAGTTCAGCGGCTCGCCGCCGAAGGTGACCCGGCCGGCGGACGGCGGGACCAGGCCCAGCAGCGAACGGGCCAGGGTCGTCTTGCCGCAGCCGGACTCGCCGACCAGGGCGACGATCTCGCCGGGCCGGATGTCGAGGTCGACCCCGTCGACTGCGCGGGCCGGGTCGGCGCCGCGCCGGCCGGGGAAGGTGACCTTCAGGGCCTCCGCACTGAGCAGGGGAGTGGTGGTCATGTCGTGCTCCTTGCTTCCTCGGCGGCCGCTTCGAGGGCCGGCCCGCCGCCGGGCCCGACGAGCACACAGGCCGCGCTGCGCCCGGCTCCGGCGCTCCGCAGCGGCTGGTCCTCGGTGGCGCAGGTGCCCAGCGCGACCGGGCAGCGCGGATGGAACGTACAGCCGGACGGAAGCGACGAGGGGTCCGGCGGGTCGCCCGGCAGACCGCGCGGGGCGTGCCGGGACGAGAGGTCGCCGATCCTCGGGAAGGCGGCGGACAGCGCGTTGCCGTAGGGGTGCGAGGCGTTCTCGTACACCTGCTTGGCCGGGCCCTCCTCGACGACCCGGCCCGCGTACATCACGGCGAGCCGGTCGCAGGTGTCGGAGAGCACCGCGAGATCGTGGCTGATCATGATCAGGCCGAGATCCTGGTCGGCGACGAGCTGTTCGATCAGCCGCAGGATCTGCGCCTGGATCATCACGTCAAGCGCGGTGGTCGGCTCGTCGGCGATGACGAGACGCGGATCGCAGGCCAGGGCCATCGCGATCATCACGCGCTGGCGCTGGCCACCGGAGAGTTCGTGCGGATACGCGTCGGCGCGCGCCGCCGGCAGCCCGACCTGTTCCAGCAGCTCGCCAACCCGCTTCCGGGCTGCGCCGGGTGTCGCCTTCTTGTGGAGCAGGATCGGTTCGGCGATCTGGTCCCCGATGCGGTGCACGGCGTTCAGCGAATGCATCGCACCCTGGAAGACGATCGACGCCCCGGCCCAGCGGACCGCCCGCAGCCGGCCCCACTTCATGGCGAGGATGTCCTCGCCGTCGAGCAGGATCTCGCCCGTGAGGGTCGCGGAGGCGGGCAGCAGCCGCAGCAGCGCGAGTGCGAGCGTCGACTTCCCGCAGCCGGACTCCCCGGCGATGCCGAGCTTCTGGCCCGCATCGACCCGCAGGTCTATGCCGCGTACGGCGGGGACGGCCGAGGCCCCCGAGCCGTAGGTGACGTGGAGATTCCTGACGTCGAGCAGTGGCTGCCCGGTCGTCGGCTCAGATGTGGTCAACGGGTCACCCCCAGCTTGGGGTTGAGCACGGACTCGATCGTGCGGCCGCACAGCGTGAACGCGAGCGCGACGACGGCGATGGCGAGTCCGGGCGGAGCGAGGTACCACCAGTTCCCGGAGCTGACCGCGCCCGCTTCCCGGGCGTCCTGGAGCAGTCCGCCCCAGGAGACGATCGTGGGATCGCCGAGCCCGAGGAAGGCCAGGGTCGCCTCGGTGAGAATGGCGGTGGAGATCACCAGCGTGGTCTGCGAGAGCACCAGCGGCATCACATTGGGCAGGACGTGGCGGGACATGATGTGGCCGTGACCGCCACCGAGTGCCTTGGAGCGCTCGATGTACGGGCGTGACTCGACGGACAGGGTCTGGGCGCGGACCAGTCGCGCGGTCGTCGGCCAGGTCGTCACACCGATCGCGAGGATCGTCGTCCAGACGGACCGGGAGAGCACGGTGGCCAGCGCGATGGCGAGCACCAGGGTCGGCATGACGAGGAACCAGTCGGTGATCCGCATGATCACGGTCCCGTACCAGCCCTTGAAGTGCCCCGCGGTGATGCCGACCAGCGTGCCGATCGCCACCGAGAGGAATGCCGCGAGCAGGCCGACGGTCAGCGAGACCCTCGTGCCCCAGAGCAGCAGAGCCAGCAGACTGCGGCCGAACTGGTCGGTCCCCAGGGGGAATTCGGCGCTGGGTGACTCCAGTGGTCCGCCTGTGGCCCCGGTGACGCTCTGGGAGTCCGCACCCACCAGTACGGGAGCGGCGATCGCGAGGAGAGTGATCAGCCCGAGTACGGCGAGCCCGGCGAGGCCCGCGCGGTGGGTGCGGTACTGGCGCCAGAAGCGGGACACGGCGTGGCGGCGGCGGGCCCAGGTGAGGGAGCGCGGACTGCTGTTCCGCACGGCATCGGTCGAGACGGTCATCGGCCCACCCGGGGATCGAGCAGCGGATAGATCACATCGGCGAGCGTGTTCATCAGGATCACCGCGGCGGCGAAGACGAAGAACAGCGCCTGCACCAACGGCAGGTCGGGAACGCTGAGTGCCTGGTAGAAGAGCCCGCCGAGACCGGGCCAGGAGAACACCGTCTCCACGAGGATGGCACCCGCCACCGTGTTGCCCAGATTCACGAAGAGCAGGGTCACGGTCGGCAGCATCGCGTTGGGCACGGCGTGGCGGCGGCGTACGACATCGTCGCGCAGCCCCTTCGCGCGGGCCGTCGTCAGATAGTCGCTGCCCATCTCGTCGAGCAGCGAGGAGCGCATCACCAGGAGGGTGCGGGCGTACTCGACGGCGACGAGGGTGACGACCGGCAGCACGAGATGGTGGGCGACGTCGAGGACGTACCCCAGACCGCTCTCGTTGCCGGACTCCATGCCGCCGGTCGGGAAGATCCCGGGGATCGGGCCGATGCCCACCGACAGCGTGATGATCAGCAGGAGCCCGAGCCAGAAGGACGGCACCGAGTACAGCGTCAGCGCGAAGGCCGTGTTGAAGCGGTCCCCGAAGGAGCCGTTGCGCCAGGCGGACCTGGCACCCAGCCAGATGCCGATCACCGTGTAGATGACGAAGGCGGTGCCGGTGAGCAGCAGGGTCGCGGGCAGCGCCTCGGAGATCTTGTCCATGACCGGGGCGCGGAACTGGTACGACGTGCCGAAGTCCCCGGTGAGCGCCTTGCCGCAGTACTCGGTGAACTGCTGCCAGAGCGGCAGGTCCAGGCCGAATTCGCGGCGCATCGCGGCGATCTGTTCCGTGGACACCTGCCGGCCGCCGGTCATCTGCTTCACCGGGTCGCCGGGGATGAGCCGGAAGAGGAAGAAGCTGGTGAGGAGCACGGCGAACAGGGAGATGGCCGCACCGGCCAGTTTGCCCGCCACATAGCGGAGGTAGGCGCTCGTGCTGCGGGATCGCGGACCGCGGGCCGACGGCCCGGCCGGAGCCGGGCCGTCGGTCTGCGCACTGTCCACGCCCGACGCGCTCTTCAGCAGCGCGGGTGTGCTGTCTGTGCTCATGGACTATTCACGGTCTTCCGCGGTGGAACGACGACGCATGGCGAACAGCAGCCCGCCACCGGCGAGGACGACGACGGCGACACCGATCCCGATGAGGACTCCGGTGGAGCTGCCACCGTTGTCGGAGGAACCGCTCGACGCCCCGGCGGCCGGAACCGCCGACCACCAGCTCCAGTACCCGTCCTGGCCGTAGATGTTGCCCGCGGCGGACGGCATCGTCGTGATCGACTTGATCTGGTCGGTACGGTACGCCTCGACGGCGTTCGGATAGGCCATGACATTCATGTACCCGGTGTCGTACAGCCGCGACTCCATCTGTTTCACCAGATCGGCGCGCTTGGCCGGGTCGTACTCCGCCAGCTGCTTCGCGTAGAGCTCGTCGTACTGCTTGTCGCAGATGAAGTTGTCCGTCGCCGCGGACTCCTTCGGCTTGGCCGGCAGGGCGGCGCAGGTGTGGATCGACATCACGAAGTCCGGGTCCGGGTTGACGGACCAGCCGTCGAAGGCGAGGTCGTACTCACCCGCGTACCAGGGGTCGGAGACGTTGTCGATGCAGTCGACCTTCAGGCCGATGCCGAGGTCGCCCCACCACTCCTGGAGGTACTTGCCGATCGCCTTGTCGTTCGGGTCCGTGGCGTGGCACAGGATGCGGAAGTCGAGCGGCTTGCCGTCCTTGCCGACGCGCTTGCCCGCGCCGTTCTTCTTGTAGCCGGCCTCGTCGAGCATTGCCGCGGCCTTCGCCGGGTCGTAGCTGAGCTTCTGATCGGCGGTCGGCTTCCAGAAGTACTCCGAGAAGCGCGGCGGGATGTAGCCCTCGCCCTCCACCGCGTGGCCCTGGAAGACCCTGTCGATGATGGTCTCGCGGTCGACTGCCATGAAGAGCGCCTGACGGACCTTCTGGTCGAGCAGGGCCGGATGCCCGTCGCCGAACTTGGTGCCGTCCTTCGTGCGCGCGCCCGGGTTGGTCGCCAGCGCGTAGAAGCGCCGGCCGGGTGCGTCATTGACCTTGATGTTCTTCGCGGTCTTCAGCGAGGCGGCCTGAGCGGGCGTCAGGCTGGGGCTGCCCGCGACGAAGGAGACCTCGCCCTTGCGCAGGGCGGCGACGGCGGCGTCCTGGTCCTTGTAGTAGCGGAAGACGATCTCGTCGAACTTGGGCGCGCCGCGCCAGAAGTCCTTGTTCGCCTTGAGCTTCACATAGCTGTCGACCTTGTAGTCCGTCAGGATGAACGGACCGTTCCCCACGATCGGGAACGTGGTGTCGTTGTTGAACTTGGAGAAGTCACCGACCTTCTCCCAGACGTGCTTCGGCACGATCGGCACATCGAGCGCGGCCATGGTGGCCTGCGGCTCCTTCAGCTCGATGACGAGCTGCTCCGGCGTCGGCGCGGTCACCTTCCTGAAGTTGCCGACGAAGCTGCCGTTGGACGTGGCCGCGGCCTCGTCGGTCATCATCTTGTTGAAGGTCCACGCGGCGTCCTCCGCGGTGGCCTTCTGCCCGTCCGACCACTTCGAGTCGGAGCGGATGGTGTACGTCCAGGTCAACTTGTCCGCCGACGGCTCCCACTTGGTGGCGAGCGCGGGGATCGCGTGGTTGTCCTTGGCGTCGTAGTTGGTCAGGTAGTCGTACATGAGCCGGTGGATGCTCGTGCTGAGCAGACGCTGGGCGAGGAACGGGCTCAGGGAGTCGACACTCTGGGCGACCGCGACCGTCAGGGTCGTCTTGCCGCTGTCGTCGGCCTGCGCCTCCTGCGGCGCGGGTACGAGCGGAGTTCCCGGTACGACCGAACCGGCGGCGAGCGCCAGTGCGGCGGCGCCGGAGGCCAGGAGGAGACGCACGCTGCGGCGTGGGCGGGGGGAGCGGGGTGGAACTCTTGTGACCATGGGACGTTGACCTCGCGTCATGACTCGCATGGAGAAGGCGGGCAGATCTTTGGTTCGCCAGCTGGTGAAGCGAAGGTTTATCAGCGGTGGTCGAGCCGCGTCAACGGTGTGCCAAACGGCGTGTGGGCTGCGGGAATGCAAGAAGGGCTCGCATCGTGTGAACGATGCGAGCCCTCATTGGTTTAGACCTCTACTGCCCTACTGCTGAGGGGCTGGTGGGGGCTGCGGAGGCTGCTGCTGCCACCCTGCCGGCGGTACCGGACCCTGCAGTTCCGACTCTCCTGACCGGCCGTCATGTCGCTGGTGCCCGGGCGGAGCGCCGGCCGGACCCGCACCCGACTGGGCCTGCGAGGGCAGCGACTGCTGCCAGCCGTTCTGCTGCGCACCGGGACCGGGGTGAGGCGGGTACGGCTGCTGGGGAGGCTGCTGCTGCGGGGGCTGCTGTCCACCGTACGGCTGCTGCGGGTACGGCTGCTGGGGGTGCTGCGGCTGCTGCGGCGGATACGGCTGGTAGGGCTGCCCGGCCTGCGGCTGCCCCGGCTGCTGCTGCGGTGCGTACGGCTGCTGACCCGGCATCTGCTGCCCCGGCGCCTGTTGGCCGGGGGTCTGGTGCCCGGGCATCGGCGGGGCGTACTGCGGCGGCTGGCTGCTGCCGTCCGCGGTCCACAGCCCCTGCTGCTGCTGGGCGCGGGCGAAGTCCTCGGCGACCATCGCCGAGAGGTTGAAGTACGCCTCGCGGGTCTTCGGCCGCATCATGTCGAGGTCGACCTCGGCGCCCGCCGAGAGGTGCTCGTCGAACGGCACCACGACGACGCCGCGGCAGCGGGTCTCGAAGTGCTGCACGATGTCGTCGACCTTGATCATCTTGCCGGTCTCGCGGACCCCGGAGATGACGGTGATGGAACGCTGCACCAGGTCCGCGTATCCGTGGGCCGACAGCCAGTCCAGTGTGGTCGACGCGCTCGACGCACCGTCGACCGACGGCGTCGAGATGATGATCAGCTGGTCCGCGAGGTCGAGCACCCCGCGCATCGCGCTGTACAGCAGACCGGTGCCCGAGTCCGTCAGGATGATCGGGTACTGCTTGCCGAGCACATCGATCGCGCGCCGGTAGTCCTCGTCGTTGAACGTCGTGGAGACCGCCGGGTCCACGTCGTTGGCGATGATCTCCAGACCGGAGGGCGCCTGCGAGGTGAAGCGGCGGATGTCCATGTACGAGTTGAGGTACGGGATCGCCTGGACCAGGTCACGGATCGTGGCCCCGGTCTCGCGGCGCACCCGGCGGCCGAGCGTGCCGGCGTCCGGGTTGGCGTCGATGGCGAGGATCTTGTCCTGCCGCTCGGTGGCCAGCGTCGAGCCGAGCGCGGTCGTCGTCGTGGTCTTGCCGACGCCGCCCTTGAGGCTGATGACCGCGATCCGGTAGCAGGACAGCACCGGCGTACGGATCAGGTCCAGCTTGCGCTGCCGCTCGACCTCCTCCTTCTTGCCGCCCAACTTGAAACGGGCGGCGGCGGAGGGGTTGCGGCTGCTCTTGGCCTTCTGCTTGCCCCGGACCAGGCGGTCCGACGAGAGCTCCACGGCGGCCGTGTACCCGAGCGGAGCGCCCGGCACCGAGCGCTCGCGCTGGTCATGGGTGACCGGGGTGGGCCAGGCGTTTCCGGTTCGCGGATCCACGGGGGGACTCTGCGGTGCCTGGTGCTGCGGGTACTGCTGGTGGTGCTGAGGGGGCTGTTGCTGCGGAGCCTGGTAGAGCTCGGGCTGCTGCTGCGGGCTGGGAGCGAGAGGGGCGGGCAGATTGGGCGTCCCATGGACCGGCTGCTGCGGTGCCTGCGGGTTGTGCGCACTCTGCGGGTTCTGCGGGTTCTGCGGAGGCAGCGGTGCGCTCTGCGCGGGGAAGTGCGGCTGCTGAGGGGCGGGTGCCTGGGGCACCTGGGGCGGCTGCGGGAATCCGTAACCGCCCTGTGCCTGCGGGAACCCGTAGCCGCCCTGGCCGGGCTGCTGGGGCTGGGGCTGAGGCTGCTGCGGTACCTGCGGCGGCTGAGGCGCTTGGGGCGCCGGCGGCTGCGGTGCCTGGGGGAATCCGTAACCGCCCTGGGGAGCCGGGAGGTTGGGCTGTACCGCCGGAACCGGCCCCTGTGGCGGCTGAGGCGCCTGGGGCGGCTGCGGGAATCCGTAACCGCCGGGTGCCTCGTTCGTAGGCACCGGTGCGGGCCACTGCGGCGCGGCCTGGGGTGCGGTGGGCTGCGGTGCGGCCGGCTGGAAGGCGGGCGGCAGCGGTGGCAGGGCGCCCTGGGCGGGCGGCGCGGGGGACCAGGGTGCCGGCGCGTGGGACGGCGCGACGTCCTGGGGCGCGTCAGCGGGCATTACGTCCACAGGGGCGTCCGCGTGTTCGTCGGCCGGTACGGCGGGCACGACAGCCGCGGCGGCGGGCTCGGTGTCCCCCGGTGCGTCGGCGACCGGATCAGCGGCAGCCGGAGCGGGCTCCTCAACTGAGGCGTCCGGAGCGGCGTCCGGTTCGTCCGAGGACCCGGCTGCCGGTGCGTCGGCGGACTCGTCCGTCACCGGGGCGCCGACGAGTGCCGGCCGGTCCTGGCCGTCCGAGGAGCCTGGGCCGGAGCCCTGGCCGGAGCCCGTACCGGTCTCCGCGCTCGCGTCGGGTGCCGGCCCCGATCCGGAGATCGCGGCCTCGGCCCCGGCCGCGGCTTCCCGTTCCGCGATCTCCCGCTTCAGGGCCGCGGGCGAGAACCGCATGGTCGCGCCGCTCTCCACGTCGCCACCACCGAACGGCTCGGACGCGGCACCGGCACCGCCGGGCTCGGCGGACGAGGCGGACGACGCAGACGATGCGGACGGCATCGACGGCACTGATGGCACCGACGGCACCGACGGCACCGACGGAGCGGCAGGCTCCGGTGCAGCCGGTGCCTCACCGTCCGCAGGGCCGGTACCGGACGCGGGCCCCGCCGCCGCTGCCGGTTCGGAGCGCGGCGGTGCCCAGTTGGGCTCGAAACCGCTCCCCGCCGGAAGCCCCGGTACGGATACCGGCGCCCCGTTGGGCGGTGGAGGCGGCGCGAGATGCGAACCGGCGCCGCCCGACGAGTCCCCCGCAGCGTTCTGCGTATACCAGGCGGGAGGGGTGTAGTCGATGGTGAACTCACCCGTCAGCTCGGCGGGATCTGCGTCGGACGACTCGTCGGCGGGCGTGTTCCATCCCCCGCGGATCTCGTCCCGATCGCCGTTCACTTTGCCTCCTGGTGTGGTCGAGCACCCTTGTGCCGTGGTGGGTGGGGGCGACCGTTCCCGTTGACCGATCCGCCCGGCTCTCCCCCTTGCGACGCGCATGACCTGTCCACAGGTTCATTTGCCGCGCCCTCACCCACCCTAATCGCCATCGGGCTCACTACGGCAGGCCGTACCGGGTCGCAAGAAGCGTCCCAGTTGGTCACACACCGCGTCCAAGTGAGCCCCGAGCGGCTGAGGGTGAGGACAGAAACGGGCGAAAGCGGATATCTGCGGAGGGGACGCGGAGCCTCCCGTACGCGTGGAGCCGCGTGGGACCCCTCAGTCCATCCGGCGCGCGCTGCCCAACAATCCGGTCTCGGCATCGGTCGCCTGCGTCATCACGAACTGCCGGTCACGGTCCGCGCACCACAGGGTGACGCCGTCGGCCAGGGTGGACAGCGCCTGCGCCTCGGAGGCCGACAGACGCAGGATGCGCCCGATCTGCGCCGCCTCGTCCGGTGAGACCCGCTGGACACCGACGAGCGCCGACTTCTCCATCAGACGCGGTGCCACCGGGCTCAGATACGGCAGCAGCGTCACCACCGACTGCCAGGGGCCCGCCACCACACGTCCGCGCGGCGGTCGCATCCCGCAGTCCCGCACCACGACGACCGGCGAACCGGCCGAAGCGCCCTGCGGCGGCACCCGCCCCACGTCGTGCAGCGAGACGCACGGCTGGCCGCCGCCCGCCGCCTGGGCCAGCCCCGTCCAGGCGGCCGCCCGGCCGGTCTCCACGGCGATGCGGGCGCCCGTGGCCGCTGCGCGCAGCGCCAGCACCTGTGCCGTCCAGAGGCCGCCGATCAGCGTGACCTCGTACGGGGTGGGCCGGTTGATGCCCAGCACCGCGGGGCGTCCCTCGGCGTCCACACCGATCACCGTGCCGTCGTCGCCGACCGGCAGGCCCAGTGACGCCAGCTCGTCGAAGGAGACCGCGTGCCGGCTGCGGCGCGGTCCGATCAGGCCGAAGCCCAGCCGGGCCCGGGTGCTCGGAGGTGTGGACATCAGCGGGTACCCCCGAGCGGCAGCGTGGCGAGCACGCCGGGCAGCTGCTCGCGGTCCAGTCGCACCAGCGACGTCTTCACGCCGCGCGCGGTGCGCTCCAACTCATGGCGCGCGGCGACCAGTTCCTCGTCGCTGCGCCCGGTGATCCGGACGTGCCCGGTGACCGAGACCTCCGAGCGGTCGCCGTGGCCCAGCGTCAGGCTGAACGTCGTCGCGAGCGCCGGAATCGACGTGAGCAGCGCGACCAGCTGCGGCATCGAGGCACCGCCGCCGCCCAACTGCGGCCAGCGGCCGACCCAGTACGTCGTATGGCGCCGGTCGTCGCAGCGCCAGGTGCGCGAGGTCTCCTCCGTGCGGCGGCCCGGCGTCTCCGTCCGGCTGGCCTGCGCCATCGCCAGCGGGCTGACGCACGCCGACGTCGCGATCGCGGAGGTCAGCTCCTGCTCGGTCAGCACCGTCGCGCGGAACCCGGCCCCGGTCAGCCGGCTGGCCAGCTGGTCGGCGGCCCGTACCGCGCACTTCTGCGCCCCGACGATGCCGCCGCCGCGTGCCTGCACCGCTTCCGGGCAGAGCTCCGGGTCCAGCTTGAGGGCGATCCAGGTGATCCGCAGCGCGGGTGAACCCGTCTGGGCCTGCAGGGGCGCGTAGTTCCGTGCGGCGACCGACTGTGAGGGCAGGTGCGGGGCCGGCGCGGGCTGGGTGTGCTGCACGATCTGTGCAGATTCCAGGCGGATTCCGTCGACGTCGAGCACATCGCGTACGAGAGTGAGGGGCAGCGGCCGCGCCGAGCGGTCCGGCCGCAGTGCCGTGGAGTCCGACTCGACCTGGACGACGGCCGTCAGGAACGTACCGTCGCCGATCATGCCGACCGGGCGCCGGTCGCGGTCGCTGAAGGAGTACGTGCGCAGCGCCGGTTCGCACTCGACGGCGGGCGCGAGCCCCGGCTCCGTGCCGGCCGGCAGGACGAGGGAGGCCGCCCGGCGGCTCCGGGCGCGCAGGGCGAAGACCGTGCTCAGCCACTCCGGCAGCGACCGGCGGTGCCTGCGGACGACGGCGAGCAGTATCAGGATCGCGGCGGCCACTCCGGCCGGAACCAGCAGCAGCGGTTCGACGACCCAGGCCGCCACGAGCAGCGCGGCCGCGATTTCGATCAGTACGAGTTGTTGCAATCGGAACGAACCGAACTGTCCGGCCCGTCCGTTCAGCCGCGGCGAAGCCGCTCCACCGGAGCCCGAGGCCCCCGGGGAGGGAGTGCGTGAACCGCGGCGGGAGGCCCGTGGGCCGCCGGGCCCGGGAGCCCCGGGCGCCTGAGTGTTCCCGGCCGGACGTGTCCGCGTTGCGGAAGCCATCATTCCGGCATTCCCCCGTTCATAAGGCCCAACTCCACCCGATCGCCCCTGCCCCGCCGGGGCTTCGGCGGCTGGATCACCCTACCCGGCCCACGGGCACACACGATCAGCAGGCATAGTAGGGGGCCGGTCCGGCACCAGGGTCCGGCATCCGGGGTCCGGCACAGGGGGCGGGGATGCGTCCGCTCCTGGGCCGCGCGGGGAGACACGGGAGACAGACAGACTCATGGCATCACGGCGGGATGAGCTCAACGCGTACACCTTTGCGAAGAAGCGCACGGTGGCGGCCTTCCTCCAACCGTCGCCCACCGGAACCGAGGAGGGGGCACCCCGTCCCCTGCGGGCCGTCGTCCCGAGCCTGATCGTCGGTGCGCTGATCCTCGCGGGATTCGGCGCCTGGGGCATGTTCAAGCCGACCGCTCCCAAGGGCTGGGACAAGCCCGGCACCAAGGTGATCGTCGGCAAGAAGTCCACCACCCGTTACGTGGTGCTCAGCACGGGCAAGGGCAAGGACAGGAAGACGCTGCTCCACCCCGTGCTGAACCTCGCATCGGCCCGGCTGCTCCTCACCCCGCAGCAGTTCGACGTGGTCCAGGTCGGCGACGACATCCTGGACGCGGGCAAGCCGCCGCGCGGACCGATCCTCGGCATCCCGTACGCCCCCGACCGGCTCCCCGAGCCGAAGGACGCGGGCACCGCCAAGCGCTGGGCCGTCTGCGAACAGCCCGGCGGCAAGGGCAACACCGTGCAGAAGGCGGCCTTCGTCTTCGCCGAGCGGGACCTGAAACTGACCGAGGGAAAGAAGCAGCTCGGCGGCGGCCAGGTGCTCTACGTCCAGGGCCAGGACAGGACCCGCTACCTCGTCGACGCGAGCGGCACCAGGTACCGCGTCAACGAGAGCACCACCGACAACGGCCATCTGACCAACGCCCTGGTCGGCAGCAGCCTTCCGCAGCCCGTCACCGACGACTGGCTCGCCACCCTGCACGACGGCAGCCCGGTCGTCTTCCCGCGGATCCCCGGCACGGTCGGCGCACCCGCGCACATCCAGGGCCAGCTCTCCGCCGAGGAGAACAAGGTCGGCATGGTGCTCAGGACCGAGACCGGCAACGGCACCCAGCACTACGTGGTGCTGGAGGGCAAGGTCCAGCCGATCTCCGAGTTCACCGCCTGGCTGCTGATCAACTCCCCGCAGACCGCGTCCCTGAACCTCGACAGCGAGGCCCGCGCCGTCGGACTCCAGGACTTCGTCCCGGACGGCGAGACCTTCGCGGGCCAGGCCGCACGCTGGCCCGCCCACAAGGCCGAACAGGTCAACGCGGCGTCGGGCGGTGGCAGGGACACCGTCTGCAGCGTGCTGCGCAAGGTGGACGACAAGGGCCGTACGACGCTGAGCGTCTGGGCCGGTACGGAGTACCCGGCCGCGATCAACGCCGGAGGCACCAGCACCTACGTCACCCCCGGCAGCGGACTGCTCTACACCCAGGTCCAGGGCCGGCAGACCAGCCCCGACGGCTCGCTCTTCCTGGTCACCGACACCGGACTGCGGTACGCGGTCCAGGCGAACGGCGACAGTGACGCCCAGCAGTCCGACATCGGCACCGGCGACCAGCAGGGCCAGGGCGACGGCCGCCCCGAGGCGAGCCAGGCACAGATCCGGCTCGGTTACGAGAAGGTCATGCCCTCCCTCGTACCGATCGCCTGGTCGGAGTTCCTGTCCAAGGGCCCCCGGCTCGACACCAACAGCGCCCGGCAGCCCCAGGGCTCGTAACCGCCTCGTTCGCAGTGGGATCACGGACTCGGGGGAGAGGAACAGATGTTGTACCGGAAGACCGCGCTGCTGACGGCGGCCACGGCCGCACTGGCCGCACTCGCGTCGCCGCAGGCCGCGTACGCGGACACGGGGACCGGGGAGCCGGGCGGCCTCGGCATCAGCGGCAGCGGCGAATGCACCTTCCCGATGAAGAAGCAGTTCGAGGGCAGGCCCTGGTCGCTCCAGCGCGTCCTGCTCGACGAACTCTGGCAGGACTCCAGGGGCAAGGGCGTCCGCGTCGCGGTCATCGACACCGGGGTGGACAACGCCAACCCGCAGCTCAGAACCGCCGTCGACGCCTCCGCAGGCCGTGATCTCCTCAGCCCCAAGGGCGACGGCACGGCCGACGAGGTCGGTCACGGCACCAAGGTCGCCGGCATCATCGCCGCCCGCCCCCGCAAGGGCACCGGATTCGTCGGACTGGCCCCCGAGTCCACGATCATCCCGATCCGGCAGAACGACGAGAAGAACAGCGGCAAGGACACCACGATGGCCACCGCGATCGACCACGCGATCGCCAAGGGCGCCGACGTCATCAACATCTCGCAGGACACCACCAAGCCGCTGGCCGCGACCTCCGACCTGGGCAGAGCCGTGGCCAGGGCACTGGCGAAGGACGTCGTCGTCGTCGCCTCAGCGGGCAACGACGGCATGGACGGCAAGCGGAAGACGACGTATCCGGCAGCCTTCGACGGCGTACTCGCCGTCGCCGCCTCCGACCGCAACAACGAACGCGCGGCGTTCTCGCAGGCCGGAACATTCGTCGGCGTCGCCGCCCCGGGCGTCGACATCGTCTCGACCGTCCCCGGCAACGGCCAGTGCGCCGACAACGGCACCAGCTTCTCCGCGCCGTACGTCGCCGGGGTCGCCGCCCTCCTCAAGGCCAAGTACCCCACCTGGACGGCCGCGCAGATCGTCGCCCGCATCGAGCAGACCGCCGAGCGGTCCATCACCGGTCACGACGACTTCGTCGGCTGGGGCGTGGTCGATCCGGTCCGCGCCCTGGCCGGCGACGAGGACGACGTACCGCTGGACGCGGCGCACCCCGACGCCCCGCCGCCCAGGGCGCAGGCCCCGGAGCCCGCGCACCTGGCGATGTCCGAGACGTCGCAGGAGCGCAGCGAGCGCTACGCCACCTACGCGCTGGCCCTGGCGGCCGTTCTGGTCTCCGTCGTGGCCGGGGCCGCGACCGTCGTCCGTGATGTCCGGCGGCGGCGCGGTTTGCGGGACAGCGCTGCCCAGTGAAGTACCTCTCTCCCGGGAAACCCCAGTTGGGGCGAGATGATGAAGTGACTAGGGTGGTAGCAGACTTCACGTGTGTGACGGGGGAACGAGAAGTGGTCGAGTCCGATGCAGGCGGACGGGAACGCCGCCGCGCGCTTCGAGGACCCCGCGCTTACCCCACTCCGTATCCGGAGCACACGGGGGCATGAAGAAGCCTGACCGCGACCTGCGGACAGGCCCGGGAACTGAGAGATAGGACCTCCGGATGACCAATCCCGCAGGTGGTTTCGGACTTGCCGACGATCCGATCGTCCAGGCGAAGAACAAGATCATCGACACCGCCGAGGCGGTGTCCAAGCAGGCCAGGGAGCTGGCCGACATCCTCGCGACGGTGAGCGCGGGCTGGACCGGTGTGGGTGCTTCGGGATTCTCGTCCGCGCAGATCGTGATCAACGAGGACCACGACGAGATCCGCCGGCTGCTCAATGTGCTCCTCAACGCCGTGAGCCAGACCAAGAACCTCAGCAACGCCAACGACGACGAGGTCCGCGCGGCCTTCAACGCCGTGAAGGCGCCGGCGTCCTCGGGCAACACGTCCGGACTGAACGGCGTCTGAGCCGCGCCGCGGCACCCTTCCACGTACACGCTGAGCACAGAGGAGAAGACTGATGGCTGGGGATCCGAACACCAAGGTCAGGTACGAGAGCGTCCAGGAGATGGCGAACCGCATCCGTGTGGTGTCGCGCAACATCATCAAGGACCTCGCGGAGATGGACGCCGCCCTCAAGGTCGTCACCGACACCTGGGACGGTGACGCCCACGCGGAGTACATCACGCTCCAGGGCAAGTACAAGGGCAAGGCCGACCACATGAAGGACCGGCTGGAGCAGGTCGCGAAGATCATCGAGACCGGCAAGGACAGCTACCGCTCCACGGACGTCAAGGCTTCGCGCCTGTTCACCGAGTCGTACTGACCCACCCGTTCGTACACACAAGAGGGGCGCGCTCGGCGGAGCGCGCCCCTCTTCGTCGTTCCCGTCGCGGGAGTCGCCCTACTTCAGGTCGAACTCGCCGTCACGCGCGCCCAGTACGAAGGCGGTCCACTCGGCCTCGGTGTACCGCAGCACGGTCTCCGGGTCCAGAGACGACCGCATCGCCACGGCCCCGCCCGGCAGATGAGCGATCTCGACGCGCTCCTCGGCCTCCTCCGTGCCGGGGGCGCCCAGCCACTCCACCCCCGAGATGTCCAGTGCGTACAGCTCGTCCTTCTCCTGCTGACTGCCCATCAGACGCCTTTCCTCTCCCGCGAGGGATCGCATCCTTCGCCGGTGGATCCAAGTACATGTCCCGCGCGCCGATTATCCCCGGTCCGCCCCGCCGCCGGGGGCCGGACCGGAATGTCACCCGCGAAGCCCCGGCCCTCAGTGCTGCTCGGGCAGCCGCCCGATCTGCACCAGCGGGGTCCCGCGCCTGCGCGAGGCGAAGTAACCGCGCCCCGGCGGCATCGCGTGCCCGCGTACCGAACCGATCAGATCGCCCTCGGACGGGTCGCCGGACAGCACGACGCCCTGCGCACCCAGTTCCTTGATCCGCTGCATGAACCCCTCGTACATCGACCTCGACGCCCCCGCGGAGTTGCGCGCGATGATGAAGCGGACGCCGGTGTCCCGGGCGAACGGCAGGTACTCCGCCAGCGGAGCCAGGGGGTTGCCCGCGTTCGTCGCCACCAGGTCGTAGTCGTCGACGATGATGAAGATCTGCGGACCGCTCCACCAGCTGCGGTCCCGCAGCTGCTGCGGAGTCACGTCCGTCGGCGGCTGGCGACGGGAGAACACCCCTGCCAGCGCCTCCATGTGCATCTGCATGGAGCTCGCCATCGGCGCGTACTCCAGCAGATGCGACTCGGGCAGCGCACCGAGCAGGGCCCGCCGGTAGTCCCCGACGACGAGCTTGGCCTCGTCGGGGGAGTAACGCTCCGCGATCTGCTTGGCGATCAGCCGCAGCAGGTTCGTCTTGCCGGACTCGCTCTCACCGAAGATCAGGAAGAACGGGTCCGTCTCGAAGTCGACGAACACCGGCTCCAGCGCGGTCTCGTCGATCCCGATCGCGATGCCCCGCTCCGGGAACTCGAAGCCCTTCGGCAGCTGGTCCGCGGGCAGCTTGCGCGGCAGCAGCCGCACGGTCGGCGCGGCGGGGCCCGACCAGTTCGCCCGCACCGTGGCGACGAACGCGGCCGTGCCCTCGGAGAGGTCCGCGCCGCTGCTGACCGAGTCGATACGCGGCAGAGCGCCCATGAAGTGCAGCTTCTCCGGCACCTGCCCGCGCCCCGGGACGCCTGGCGGTACGTTCACCGCGACCTTGCGGTCGAACTCCGAGTCCATGACATCGCCGAGCCGCAGTTCGAGCCGGCTCAGGATCTGGTCCTTCAGCGCCGCCCGGACCTCCATGTAACGGGCCGCGGTGATGACCACGTGGATGCCGTAACCGAGACCGCGCGAGGCGATGTCCGTGACCGTCTGCTCCAGCATCTCGTACTCGGCGCGGAAGCCGCCCCAGCCGTCGATGACCAGGAACACGTCGCCCCACGCCTCACCGGGCAGCTCACCCAGGGCGCGCTTGCGCCGGTAGGTGGCGATGGAGTCGATGGAGTGCGCCCGGAAGAACTCCTCGCGCCGGTTGAGCACCCCGGCCACCTCGGCGACCGTACGCCGCACCCGCTCGGGGTCGAGCCGTGAGGCCATCCCGCCGACGTGCGGCAGTTCCGCCAGCGAGACGAGACCGCCACCGCCGAAGTCCAGCCCGTAGAACTGCACCTCGTGCGGGGTGTGCGTGAGCGCGAACGAGGAGATCAGCGCCCGCATTATCGTGGACTTGCCGGACTGCGGACCGCCGACGACCATCATGTGGCCCGCCGCACCCGAGAAGTCCCGGTACAGCACCTCGCGCCGCTGCTCGAAGGGCTTGTCGATCAGGCCGAGCGGAACCGTCAGCCCACCGGGCCTCGTGTACTCGGTCGCCGTGAACCCGCGGTCCGCGGTCGGCGCGAGCCCCGGCAGCAACTGGTCCAGCGTCGGCGCCTGGTCCAGCGGCGGCAGCCACACCTGGTGGGCCGGCACCCCCTGACCCTCCAGGCGCCGCACGATCACGTCGAGCACCGTGTCGGCGAGCGCGTCCTCGTCGGCCTCCGAACGGGCGGCCGCCAGATGCGCCGGGTCCGGAGCCGCGTACACCACCGGCACCGGAGCGGCACTGAACACCGCGGGCCGCCGCTCGACCGGCAGCTGCCCCACCGAGAGATCGGGACCGCCCGTGCGGTACGCCCCCGACACGTACGCCGCCTTGAAGCGGGTCATCTCGTCCGTACCGAACTTCAGATAGCCGGAACCGGGCACCGAAGGCAGGTGGTAGGCGTCCGGCACACCCAGCGCCGTGCGCGACTCCGCCGCCGAGAAGGTCCGCAGACCGATCCGGTACGAGAGGTAGGTGTCCAGACCGCGCAGCTTGCCCTCCTCCAGACGCTGCGAGGCGAGCAGCAGATGCACACCCAGGGAGCGGCCGATCCGGCCGATCTGGATGAACATGTCGATGAAGTCAGGCTTGGCGGTGAGGAGTTCGGAGAACTCGTCGATGACCAGGACCAGCGAGGCCAGCGGTTCGAGCGCGGCACCGGCGGCCCGCGCCTTCTCGTAGTCGTGGATGTTGGCGTAGTTGCCCGCCGAGCGCAGCAGCTCCTGCCGCCGCTGCAGCTCACCGCGGATCGCGTCCCCCATGCGGTCGACCAGCGTCAGGTCGTCCGAGAGGTTGGTGATGACCGCGGCCACGTGCGGCATGTGTGACATACCGGCGAACGTCGCACCGCCCTTGAAGTCGGCGAGCACGAAGTTGAGCGTCTCCGATGAGTGCGTGACCGCGAGACCCAGCACGAGCGTCCGCAGCAGCTCCGACTTGCCGGAACCCGTCGCGCCGACACACAGTCCGTGCGGACCCATGCCCTCCTGCGCGGCCTCCTTGAGGTCCAGCATCACCGGCTGGCCGTCCTCGCCGACACCGATCGGCACCCGGAGCCGCTCCGAGACCGAGCGGGGCCGCCAGGTGCGTGCCACGTCCACCGAGGCCGCGTCACCCAGGTTCAGCAGATCCGTGAAGTCCAGGTTGGCGAGCAGCGGTTCGTCGTCGTCGCCCCCACCCATCATGAGAGGCGCGAGCTGCCGGGCCAGTGCCTCGGCGGCCGGCAGCGAGATCCCGTCAGGCACACCCTCGTACGCGAGTCCGGCGCCGGACTCGAGCCGCAGCAGACCCGGCCGCACCACGACCGAGAGACCGCCGCGCGGCTCGTCCAGCTCGCCGGGCACCACCTCGACGATCGTCACGCCCTGAAGGCCCTCGGCCGCCGCGAACAGCGAGTCCGGCGGCACCATTCCGCCGTCCAGGACCACCACGATGTGCGGCTGGTCCAGTACCGGCTGGCTCTCCCGGCCGAAGCGCGGCCGCCCTTCGAGACGGTTCGCGAGCAACTGCTCCAGCTCACCCAGGTCGTCGCCGAACAGCCGCTTGGTACCGGCGCCGTCGACCTGCCCGCGCACCTGCGTGTGCGGCAGCCACTTCGTCCAGTCCCAGCGCGCCACGGCACCGGGGGCCGCCACCACGGCGACCAGCAGATCCTCGGGGGAGTGCAGCGTCACCAGCTGTGCCACCAGCGACCGGGCCGTGGACTGCGCCGCCTCCGGCTGCCCGGAGACCGTCACGTGGTAGAAGGCCCGCATCGAGACGGCCATCGGCAGCCCGTCCAACGACCCGTGCACCGCGAGGAACTGCTGCATCGCACCCGCGCACATCGGCTCAAGCTCGTCCACCGGAGCGGTCTCGGGAGCGATCAGCGGGGTCGCCAGCTGCTGAGCGCCGAGCCCGACCCGCACATGGGCGAAGTCCTTGTCGCCCACACGCCGTTCCCAGACCCGGCTGCCCTCCGCGACCACCGACCACAACTGTTCGGGCGCGGGGTGCAGATACAGCTGTACGTCACGCTGCGACCGGGCGGTCCTGCGGACCGTACGCCGCGTCTGCGCAAGGTATTTGAGGTAGTCGCGCCGCACATCCGCCATTTGCCCCTGCGTACCGCGACGGTGGCGGACCAGCTGGGCGACCACCATTCCGACGGTCGACACGAGCATCAGGACGCCCATGATCCGCATGAACGGCGGCGCCTGCGGCGAGAAGAAGAACACCACCGACGAACCCATGCCGAGCACCGGCAGGATCTGCATCAGCATGCCCTCCTGCTGCCCGCGCGGCAGTTCGGGAGGGGCCTCCAACGTCAACTCGTCCCCGGGTACTTCCGGCGGCAGAGACCGCGGAGGTCGTTTCACGACGATCTGGCTCACCGGAACATCAATCCCTCAATACGGACGGGCGGAAGGCCGGTCTGGTCCGCACCGACGCCCCCGTGGCTGCGTTCGCGCGGACTTCCCTCCGCGCGACGGTGATCCTACTTGCAGATCACCGGCCCCCCTCCCGGTAGGGTGGCGCGCGCACTGTGCGCAACCGCGAATCAGGGGGACCAGACACGTGAGTACGACCGCAGCGACGGGTTTCTGCCGCGTCACTGTCGTGGCGCCCGACAGCCGGATCGATGTCGCCCTTCCGGAAGACATCGCCGTCGCCGACGTCTACCCGGAGATCCTGCGCCTCACGGGCCAGACCCAGGCGGCCGGAACACCCACCGGCTACCACCTCGTACGCCGCGACGGAACCGTCCTCGACGGCGCCCGCACGCTGGCGGCCCAGCAGGTCCTGGACGGCGAACTCCTCAGCCTGCGCCCGTTCGCCCAGTCGCTGCCGCCCGCCGTCTTCGACGACGTCTCGGACGCCGTCGCCTCGGCCGTAACCCGCGACCGCCACCTGTGGAGCGACGAACTGCTGCGCGGCGCCGGGCTGCTCGGCGGCGTCCTCCTGCTCGTACTCATGGGCTTCGTGCTCTGGTTCGCGGACCCTCTGCGGCACGACATGCACAGTCTGCCCGGCATCATCGCCGGTTCCGCGGGCCTGCTGCTGACCGCCTTCGCCGGCGTACGCGCCCGGGTCTACGGGGACCGTGCCACCGCAGTCGCCCTCGGCCTCGGCGCACTCCCGCTCGTCCTCATCGCCGGCTCCGGCATCATCGGCCCGGACGCGGGCCAGGGCCCCGGCCGCCTGCAGTTCCTGCTCGGCTGCGTCGCCGTCCTGGTCGCGTCGGTCGTCCTGGTCGCGCTGACGCCCAGCGGGGACGCGCCCTTCGTCGCGGCCACCTTCCTCGCCACCGTCGGCACCCTCGCCACCTTCGTCGCGATCCTCACCGAGGCGTCCGCCACACAGACCGCGGCCGTCTGCGCCCCGGTGGCCCTCGGACTGGTCGCCTTCCTGCCCGGGCTCTCCGCCCGCTTCGCCCGGCTCCCCATCGGATACGCCTCCCCGCGCACCGCGCCGGCCGGCTACGACGACAGCTTCGCCGACGCGAACAACGGCCCCGAGGCCGACGGCGAGCCCGTCGACGCCGAGCGCATCGCCGCCCAGGCCCGCCGGGGCCACGAGATGCTCCTCGGCCTGGTCGGCGGCTGCGCGGCCGTCGCCGTCGGCTCGGCCGCCGTGCTCGGCTTCTCCGACAACATCTGGGGCCAGATCCTCGCCCTCGCCTCCGGCCTCGCCATGCTGCTGCGCGCCCGCCTCTTCCGCTACACCTCGCAGGTGGCGTGCGTCCTCGTCGCGGGCATCGGCGCGATCGCCCTGCTGGTCCTCGGCCTCTCCCTGAACCCGCCGGCCGACCTGCTGTACGAACTCGCCCGGTACGGGGACAGGGGATCCCTCGACATCCGTACGATCTGGCTCTCCGCGGCAGTGGCGGCGGGCGCCGCCCTGCTCACCGCGATCGGCCTGATCATTCCGCGCAAGGGCCTCTCGCCCTTCTGGGGCCGCCTCCTCGACCTCACCGAGAGCGCTCTGCTCCTCTCCCTCGTCCCGCTCTGCCTGGCCGTGCTCGACATCTTCAGCAGGGCCCGCGCGATGACGAGCTAGGGGCGTCCGAAGCGCTCCGGAACGGCTGGTACTCTGACTGGTGGCCGTTTGTGTACGCGTTCCTGGTTCGTTCTGGGAGCTGCGCTCATCGGACCTTCGCTCCCGAGTCACACAAGCTCCCCTGAGAACAAGACCAGGGGCACTCGTGGGCGCATCGAATACCTAGAGGAGTACCGCGTGCCGCTCGACGCCGTTACGAAGAAGCAGATCATGACCGAGTTCGCGCAGAAGGAGGGCGACACCGGTTCCCCCGAGGTTCAGGTTGCCATGCTCTCCCGCCGGATCTCGGACCTGACCGAGCACCTCAAGACGCACAAGCACGACCACCACTCCCGTCGTGGTCTGCTGATCCTGGTCGGCCAGCGCCGCCGCCTTCTGCAGTACCTCGCCAAGAAGGACATCCAGCGCTTCCGTGCGCTCGTCGACCGCCTCGGCATCCGCCGCGGTGCGGCCGGCGGCGCCAAGTAAGGACGCTGTGAGAGGGAGCGGTTCCCACTTCTAGGGGGCCGCTCCTTTTGCTGTACGTGCGGGACCTGGGTCAAGCTCAGTAACCTGGACGCACAACACCAGAACGAGGAGGAGCGCCCTCCAGCCTCCGCCGGTCCTCGGTAGTGGCCCCCGGGACAACGCCCGGGTGCTTCGATCGAAGACCGGCCCGCATTCAAGGAGCGCTTCTCCGTACCGTCCCTCCGCCACACGGGCGGAAGGACGAAAGACGACGAGTATGGAGAAATCACTAGTGGAGAACGAGACCCACTACGCCGAGGCCGTTATTGACAACGGAACCTTCGGCACCCGCACGATTCGCTTCGAGACGGGCCGCCTCGCCAAGCAGGCCGCCGGTTCCGCCGTTGCGTACCTGGACGACGACACCATGGTGCTGTCGGCCACCACCGCCTCCAAGAGGCCCAAGGACCAGCTCGACTTCTTCCCCCTCACGGTGGACGTCGAGGAGCGGCAGTACGCGGCCGGCAAGATCCCCGGCTCCTTCTTCCGCCGCGAGGGCCGGCCCTCCGAGGACGCGATCCTCACCTGCCGCCTGATCGACCGCCCGCTGCGCCCCTCCTTCAAGAAGGGCCTGCGCAACGAGATCCAGATCGTCGAGACGATCATGGCGCTCAACCCCGACCACCTGTACGACGTGGTCGCGATCAACGCCGCCTCCTGCTCCACGATCCTGGCGGGCCTGCCCTTCTCCGGCCCCATCGGCGCCACCCGCGTCGCCCTGATCAAGGGCCAGTGGGTCGCCTTCCCGACGCACACCGAGCTCGAGGACGCCGTCTTCGACATGGTCGTCGCGGGCCGCGTCCTGGAGGACGGCGACGTCGCGATCATGATGGTCGAGGCCGAGGCCACCGAGAAGACCATCCAGCTCGTCCAGGACGGTGCCGAGGCTCCCACCGAGGAGATCGTCGCCGCAGGTCTGGAAGCCGCGAAGCCCTTCATCAAGGGTCTCTGCAAGGCCCAGTCCGACCTCGCCGCCAAGGCTGCCAAGCCCACGGGCGAGTTCCCGGTCTTCCTCGACTACCAGGACGACGTCCTTCAGGCGCTCACCGCCGCCGTCAGCACCGAGCTCGCCAAGGCGCTCACCATCGCCGGCAAGCAGGAGCGCGAGGCGGAGCTGGACCGCATCAAGGAGATCGCGGGCGAGAAGCTGCTCCCGGCCTTCGAAGGCCGCGAGAAGGAGATCTCGGGTGCCTACCGCGCGCTGACCAAGAAGCTGGTCCGCGAGCGCGTCATCAAGGACAAGGTCCGCATCGACGGCCGCGGCGTCACGGACATCCGTACGCTGGCCGCCGAGGTCGAGGCCATCCCGCGCGTGCACGGCTCGGCGCTGTTCGAGCGTGGCGAGACCCAGATCCTGGGCGTCACCACCCTGAACATGCTCCGGATGGAGCAGCAGCTGGACACCCTTTCCCCGGTGACCCGCAAGCGCTACATGCACAACTACAACTTCCCGCCGTACTCCGTCGGTGAGACCGGCCGCGTGGGCTCGCCCAAGCGCCGCGAGATCGGCCACGGAGCGCTCGCCGAGCGCGCCATCGTGCCGGTGCTGCCGTCGCGCGAGGACTTCCCCTACGCGATCCGCCAGGTCTCCGAGGCGCTGGGCTCCAACGGCTCGACGTCCATGGGCTCGGTCTGCGCCTCCACCATGTCCCTGCTGAACGCCGGTGTGCCCCTCAAGGCCGCCGTCGCCGGTATCGCCATGGGTCTGATCTCCGAGGAGATCGACGGCAAGACGCACTACGTCGCCCTCACCGACATCCTCGGTGCGGAGGACGCCTTCGGCGACATGGACTTCAAGGTCGCCGGTACGAAGACCTTCGTCACCGCGCTCCAGCTCGACACCAAGCTCGACGGCATCCCCGCCTCGGTCCTGGCCGCCGCGCTGAAGCAGGCCCGTGACGCGCGTCTGCACATCCTGGACGTCATGAACGAGGCCATCGACGTCCCGGACGAGATGTCCCCGAACGCCCCGCGGATCATCACGGTCAAGATCCCGGTGGACAAGATCGGTGAGGTCATCGGCCCGAAGGGCAAGATGATCAACCAGATCCAGGAGGACACCGGCGCCGACATCACGATCGAGGACGACGGCACCATCTACATCGGTGCCCAGCAGGGCTCGCAGGCCGAGGCCGCGCGCGCCACGATCAACGCGATCGCCAACCCGACCATGCCGGAGGTCGGCGAGCGTTACCTGGGTACGGTCGTCAAGACCACCACCTTCGGTGCCTTCGTCTCCCTCATGCCCGGCAAGGACGGCCTGCTGCACATCTCGCAGATCCGCAAGCTCGCCGGTGGCAAGCGCGTGGAGAACGTCGAGGACGTGCTCGCGGTCGGCTCCAAGGTCCAGGTCGAGATCGCGGAGATCGACTCCCGCGGCAAGCTCTCCCTCATCCCCGTGATCGAGGGCGAAGAGGCCGACGAGAAGGACGACACCGACAAGTGACGTCCCGTAGTTCCGTGACGACGGCCCGCACCTCCTCGGAGGCGCGGGCCGTCGCCCGTACCCAAACGCTTCTCAAGGGCGCCAACGGCATCGGCACAGTCCGCCGTACGGTCCTCCCGGGCGGTCTCCGGATCGTCACCGAGACCCTGCCCTCCGTACGCTCCGCCACCTTCGGCATCTGGGCCAACGTCGGATCACGTGACGAGACGCCCGCGCTGAACGGCGCGACCCACTACCTGGAGCACCTCCTCTTCAAGGGCACCGCCAGGCGCAGTGCCCTCGACATCTCGTCCGCGATCGACGCGGTCGGCGGCGAGATGAACGCCTTCACGGCGAAGGAGTACACCTGCTACTACGCACGGGTCCTCGACACGGACCTGCCGCTGGCCATCGACGTCGTCTGCGACATGCTGACCGGCTCACTGATCGCCGTCGAGGACGTCGACGCCGAGCGCGGCGTCATCCTCGAAGAGATCGCGATGACCGAGGACGACCCGGGCGACTGCGTGCACGACCTGTTCGCGCACACGATGCTCGGCGACACCCCCCTCGGCCGCCCGGTCCTCGGCACCGTCGACACGGTCAACGGACTGAGCCGCGGCCAGATCGCCCGCTTCTACAAGAAGCACTACGACCCCACGCGCCTCGTCGTCGCCGCCGCGGGCAACGTCGACCACGCCACGGTCGTACGCCAGGTCCGCAAGGCGTTCGAGCGCGCCGGTGCCCTGTCCCGCACCGACGCCGTCCCGATGGCGCCGCGCGAGGGCTCCCGCACCCTGCGCACCGCGGGCCGCGTGGAGCACCTGAACCGGAAGACCGAGCAGGCCCACGTCGTCCTCGGCATGCCGGGCCTCGCCCGCACGGACGAGCGTCGCTGGGCCCTGGGCGTCCTGAACACCGCCCTGGGCGGCGGAATGTCCTCCCGCCTCTTCCAGGAGGTACGGGAGAAGCGCGGCCTCGCCTACAGCGTGTACTCGTACACCTCGGGCTTCGCCGACTGCGGACTCTTCGGTGTGTACGCGGGCTGCCGGCCCAGCCAGGTCCACGACGTCCTCAAGATCTGCCGCGACGAGCTCGACCGCGTCGCGACCGGCGGTCTCGACGACGAGGAGATCGGCCGCGCCATCGGCCAGCTCTCCGGCTCCACCGTCCTCGGCCTGGAGGACACCGGCGCGTTGATGAACCGCATCGGCAAGAGTGAGCTGTGCTGGGGCGAGCAGATGTCGGTCGACGACATGCTGGCGCGGATCGCGGAGGTCACGCCGGACGACGTCCGCGCGGTGGCGGCCGAGGTCCTGGGCCACCGTCCTTCGCTCTCCGTCATCGGTCCGCTCAAGGACAAGCAGGCCGACCGCCTGCACGAAGCGGTCTCCTAACCCTCCTCGTAAGGAAGCAGACACATGAGCAAGCTGCGCGTGGCCGTTCTCGGCGCCAAGGGACGGATCGGTTCCGAGGCGGTACGAGCCGTCGAGGCCGCCGACGACATGGAGCTGGTGGCCGCACTGGGCCGCGGCGACAAGCTGGAGACCCTCGCGGACGCCGGCGCCCAGGCGGTCGTCGAGCTCACCACCCCCGCATCGGTGATGGGCAACCTCGACTTCTGCATCCGGCACGGCATCCACGCGGTCGTCGGAACGACCGGCTGGACCGACGAACGGCTCGCGCAGCTCAACACCTGGCTCGACGGCTCCCCGGAGACCGGCGTGCTCATCGCGCCGAACTTCTCCCTCGGCGCCGTCCTGACGATGAAGTTCGCGGAGCAGGCGGCCCGCTACTTCGAATCCGTCGAGGTCATCGAGCTGCACCACCCGCACAAGGTCGACGCACCCTCCGGGACCGCCACCCGCACCGCCCAGCTCATCGGGGCGGCCCGCGAGAGGGCCGGTATGGCCCCTCAGCCGGACGGCACCACCACAGCCCTGGACGGCGCACGCGGCGCGAACGTCGACGGTGTCCCCGTCCACGCCATCCGGCTCCGGGGCCTCCTCGCCCACCAGGAGGTCCTCCTCGGCGGCGAGGGCGAGACCCTCACCATCCGCCACGACTCCCTGCACCACAGCAGCTTCATGCCGGGCATCCTGCTCGGTACGCGACGCGTGGTGAACACTCCCGGCCTCACGTTCGGCCTGGAAAACTTCCTCGACCTGAACTGACTGAGCCCCCCCATGCGCGCAAAGATCACTTACGTCGTCACCGCTGCCGTCCTGGTCTTCTACTTCGCCCTGGTCGGCAGCCGTGGCCTCCTGCTCATTCGGCACGGCACCCTGCTCACGGTCACCTTCGGCGTCGCGGTCCTGATCCTGCCGGTGATCGGAATCTGGTTCCTCTGGAAGAACACGCAGTTCGTCCGCAGGGCGAACGCGCTGGCCGCCGAACTGGAAGCCCAGGGCGGCCTCCCGGTCGACGAACTGCTCCGCACCCCGTCCGGCCGCATCGACCGGGACTCGGCGGACGCCGTGTTCGCCCGCCGCCGTGAGGAAACCGAAGACACCCCTGACGACTGGCGCTGCTGGTTCCGCCTGGCGGTCGCCTACCAGGACGCCCGGGACACCCCAAGGGCACGAAAAGCGATGCAACGGGCCATCGCCCTGCACCGCGCCTCCCCGAGCCGGACCGAATCAAGCCCGTCCGGCGTCTGAGGACGTCACTTCGAGCCCGTCCGGCGATCGAGGGCGAACCGTCAGCCGGACGGGCCCCGGCCTAACCCTGCCGGTACTCGTCGCCCCAAGCCTCGATCGCATCCGTGGCCCGCTCGAACGCCTCTGCGCGCCCCAGGAAGTCCGCGTTGTGGTCGGTCACCAGCGGAGGCAACGTCTCACCGCCCTGACGCACCACGATCAGCGCCTGCCCCTGCACGGTCCGCGGCAGCCCGAGCCACTTCACCGGCTGCTGGACCGTGCGTACGGCTGCCGCGCGATCCCACCGCACCGTCGTCGTGCGGAAGAACCCCACGCGGCGTACACCGTGCCGGCTGACCCACGCACCGACACGCAGCAGCCGCAGGGCGCAGGTGATCACCGCGGCGGCGAGTACGAGGCATACCGCGGCCCCCGAAAGCTCTCCGGCCGCGGCGGTGATCAGCCCCGCGAGCAGGACGAACGAGGCGAGCAACAACAGGGTGGCCGCTGCCGCGACCCGCCACGGACCCGGGCGGTACGGCCGCCGCCAGCTGTCGTGGTCGTCGAACGGCAGCGCGATGTCCTCTGCGCCCGCGTCAAATGCGCGGTCGGCCGTCAGAAAGGGCAGGGGCACGACTGATCCTCACTCACAAGCACGCTCGATTGCTGTGCCCGGTGAGGCTACCGAGGACGACACCGGCCGGACCACCCCAGGGGGTCCGTACGAGTCAGCGACTCCGGGCCGCCTCGGATTTCTGGCTGTGTGAAGGGCTCCGGTCGCTGTCGAGGGCGGGAAGGCCGAACAGGAGCGATCCGGCCAGACCGGAGACCACGACGAGCCCCACGAGGTAACGGCCGGCCAGCTGGGAGACGCTGGCCCGCTCACGGGGCGGAGGAGTGACGTTGCTGCGGAATCGGTCGGCCTCGGCAACGAACGAGAACGGGACGGATTCACGCCGGCGGAACATGAGGAAGCTCTCCTTGAACTATGTGACGGGTGCTGCTAATGAGTCAGACGTACGGGAGCCCCGATCGGTGCCCCGAATCGCCGAATCATTCGAAGATTTCCCCGTACGGACGGTCGGCCGTCGCTGTCAGTGAGTCCCCGTAGAGTGGACGCCGCCCGAGCGAAGCAATTGGAAGGACCCCCGCCGGTGAGCGAGACCCCCGAGCCCACGAAGGCCCACTTCCGCAGCGATGTCACCGTTGACCTGGTGAAACACGCTGCCGGTGACTCCGACGTACTCTTCGCCGCCCGTGTTTCCACGGCCGGTGAGCAGTCCCTCGAAGAGGTCACCAAGGACCCTGAGCGCTCCAAGGGGCTCATCAATTACCTCATGCGGGACCGCCACGGCAGCCCCTTCGAGCACAACTCGATGACCTTCTTCATCAGCGCCCCGATCTTCGTGTTCCGCGAGTTCATGCGGCACCGCGTGGGCTGGTCGTACAACGAGGAATCGGGCCGCTACAGGGAGCTGGAGCCGGTCTTCTACGTCCCCGGTGAGTCCCGCAAGCTCATCCAGCAGGGCCGCCCCGGCAAGTACGAGTTCGTCGAGGGCACCCAGGCGCAGCACGAGCTGACGAGCCGTGTCATGGAGGACTCCTACCGCCAGGCGTACGAGGCGTACCAGGAGATGCTCGCCGCAGGAGTGGCCCGCGAGGTCGCCCGGGCGGTGCTCCCCGTCGGCCTGTTCTCGTCGATGTACGCCACGTGCAACGCCCGCTCGCTGATGCACTTCCTCGGCCTGCGCACCCAGCACGAGCTGGCGAAGGTCCCGTCCTTCCCGCAGCGCGAGATCGAGATGGTCGGCGAGCAGATGGAAGCCCACTGGGCGCGGCTCATGCCGCTCACTCATGCGGCCTTCAACAAAAATGGACGGGTCGCCCCGTAAGCGGTGTCCGTATTGCGGCGTTTCGTGAAGTTCATCTAGGCTGATCAAACGGACCCGGCACTGCTTGAACCCCCGAGCAGGCAGTGCCGGGCTCCACTTCCTCGTCCCCCCGAGGGGACACGGCGCTCCGAGCAACGAGTAGCGTGTTACCCATGGCTCCGATCTCCACTCCGCAGACCCCCTTCGGGCGGGTCCTCACCGCTATGGTCACGCCCTTCACGGCGGACGGTGCACTCGACCTCGAGGGTGCCCAGCGGCTCGCCGTCCACCTGGTGGACGCAGGCAACGACGGCCTGGTCATCAACGGCACCACCGGTGAGTCCCCGACCACCAGCGACGCGGAGAAAGACCAGCTCGTACGGGCTGTACTCGAAGCGGTAGGAGACCGGGCACACGTCGTCGCCGGCATCGGCACCAACGACACCCGGCACAGCATCGGGCTGGCCCGCACCGCGGAGCGCGCAGGCGCCCACGGCCTCCTCGCCGTCACGCCGTACTACAGCAAGCCGCCGCAGGAAGGGCTCCTGCGCCACTTCACCGCCATCGCGGACGGCACCGGTCTCCCGGTGATGCTCTACGACATTCCGGGCCGCAGCGGTGTGCCGATCGACACGGAGACGCTCGTACGGCTCGCGGAGCACCCCCGCATCGTCGCCAACAAGGACGCCAAGGGCGACCTGGGCCGTGCCAGCTGGGCCATCGCCCAGTCCGGCCTCGCCTGGTACTCCGGCGACGACATGCTGAACCTCCCGCTGCTCTCGGTCGGCGCCATTGGTTTCGTCTCGGTGGTCGGCCACGTCGTCACCCCCGACCTGCGGGCCCTCATCGAGGCCCACCTCGGCGGCGACGTCCAGAAGGCCACGGAGATCCACCAGAAGCTGCTCCCCGTCTTCACCGGGATGTTCCGCACGCAGGGCGTGATCACCACCAAGGCCGCGCTCACCCTGCAGGGCCTGCCGGCCGGTCCGCTCCGCCTCCCCCTGGTGGAACTCACCACCCAGGAGACGGCACAGCTCAAGATCGACCTGGCTGCCGGTGGGGTAGAGCTCTAACCACGGACTTCACAACTGAATACGCGAGGAACACTCGCGACAGCACCATCCCAGACAACAGCAAGTGCACGAATGACATGCGCGCCACGTGCCCTCCGCGGTACGTGGCGTGCGTGGTAAGGAGAGTCTTTTGAGTCATCCGCATCCCGAACTCGGTACCCCGCCGAAGCTCCCGAAGGGCGGCCTGCGCGTAACCCCGCTCGGCGGCCTCGGGGAGATCGGCCGCAACATGACGGTCTTCGAGTACGGCGGCCGCCTGCTCATCGTCGACTGCGGCGTCCTCTTCCCCGAGGAGGAGCAGCCGGGTATCGACCTGATCCTGCCGGACTTCACCATCCTCCGGGACCGTCTGGACGACATCGAGGGCATCGTCCTCACGCACGGACACGAGGACCACATCGGTGGTGTCCCGTATCTGCTGCGCCTGAAGCCGGACATCCCGCTCATCGGCTCCAAGCTGACCCTCGCACTGATCGAGGCGAAGCTCCAGGAGCACCGGATCCGTCCGTACACCCTTGAGGTCACCGAGGGCCAGCGCGAGCGCATCGGCGCGTTCGACTGCGAGTTCATCGCGGTCAACCACTCCATCCCGGACGCCCTCGCGGTCGCCATCCGCACCCCCGCCGGCCTGGTCGTCGCCACGGGCGACTTCAAGATGGACCAGCTTCCGCTGGACGGCCGGCTCACCGACCTGCACGCCTTCGCCAGGCTGAGCGAGGAAGGCATCGACCTTCTCCTCTCGGACTCGACGAACGCCGAGGTCCCGGGCTTCGTACCGCCTGAGCGGGACATCTCCAATGTCCTGCGCACGGTCTTCGCGAACGCCCAGAAGCGGATCATCGTGGCGAGCTTCGCCAGCCACGTGCACCGCATTCAGCAGATCCTGGACGCCGCCCACGAGTACGGCCGCAGGGTCGCCTTCGTCGGCCGCTCGATGGTCCGCAACATGGGCATCGCCCGTGACCTCGGCTACCTCAAGGTCCCCGCGGGCCTCGTCGTGGACGTGAAGACCCTCGACGACCTGCCGGACGACGAGGTCGTGCTGGTCTGCACGGGTTCCCAGGGCGAGCCGATGGCGGCCCTGTCCCGCATGGCCAACCGCGATCACCAGATCCGCATCGTCCCGGGTGACACGGTCATCCTGGCGTCGTCGCTCATTCCGGGGAACGAGAACGCGGTCTACCGCGTGATCAACGGCCTGACCCGCTGGGGCGCCAACGTCGTCCACAAGGGCAATGCCAAGGTCCACGTCTCGGGCCACGCCTCGGCCGGCGAGCTTCTGTACTTCTACAACATCTGCAAGCCGAAGAACCTGATGCCGGTCCACGGTGAATGGCGCCACCTCAGGGCCAACGCCGAGCTGGGTGCTCTCACGGGCGTGCCCAAGGACCACATCGTCATCGCCGAGGACGGCGTCGTCGTCGACCTCGTCGACGGCAAGGCCAAGATCGTCGGCAAGGTCCAGGCGGGATACGTGTACGTCGACGGCCTCTCGGTCGGCGATGTCACGGAGACCTCCCTCAAGGACCGCCGCATTCTCGGCGACGAGGGCATCATCTCGGTCTTCATCGTGGTCGACAGTTCTTCCGGCAAGATCGTGGGCGGCCCCCACATCCAGGCCCGCGGCTCCGGCATCGATGACGCGGCGTTCAGCGCCGTCGTCCCGAAGGTGCAGGACGCCCTCAACAAGTCCGCCCAGGACGGCGTGATGGAGCCGCACCAGCTCCAGCAGCTGGTCCGCCGCACGGTGGGCAAGTGGGTCTCCGACACCTACCGCCGGCGCCCGATGATCCTTCCCGTCGTGGTCGAGGTCTGACCCCGACCAGCACCAACACGGAGCGGGGCGCCTCGATTTGCATCGGGGCGCCCCGCTCCAGTACGTTTACGGCTCCGCCTGACCGGGAAGCACCGGGCGCACTCGTGCGACGCGAGCACTCGAACGGGGCGGGGAATTCCGACTCAGAATCTCTGATAAAGTCGGTTCCGCCAAAAGGCAAAGGCCCTCCAACAGGCCGCCGGAATCAAATTCGGACCGGAAACGGAACGAAATGAGTCTGGTAAGGTTGGAACCGCCGGAAAGGGAAACGCGAAAGCGAAGAACTTAAAAGGCGAAACCCGCTTCGACCGGGAATCGGACACGAAAGAGTCTGATAGAGTCGGAAACGCAAGAACGAAGGGAAGCGCCCGGAGGGCCCCGGTGAAACGGGACCGAAGGAAGCGTCCGTTCCTTGAGAACTCAACAGCGTGCCAAAAGTCAACGCCAGATATGTTGATACCCCGGCCTGCTTCGGCAGGTTGGTGGTTCCTTTGAAAAGTCCTATCCGGCCTTCATGGTGCGGGTAGGCAACACTAGCGAGGACGCTGTGAACGACCGGTCATATTCCGACTCGGTCGTTCCGCTCTCGTGGTGTCGTCCCGATTACGGG